>JBNATO010000063.1:0-10223 GCA_049701555.1 Thermacetogeniaceae bacterium
GCTCTAAAGGATCGCCTTGACCGGAAGAAGCTCGAGGCGGAGCGTCGCCAGGCGCGGACGTACGCCAAGCAGCAGCAGCTGGCTGAGCGCCTGGCTGCGGCCACAGAGGAGCTGTCGTCGGCGGTTCATGAGGCATCCAGCGCCTGCGAGGAGCTGAAGTCGGCGATGGAGCAGATCGCCTCAGGCGCCGAGGAGTCCAGCGGGGCGTCTGAGGAGTCGCTTGCGGCAGTCACCCAGATCCTGGGCAACATCAAGGCGGCAGCGGAGGCGGCGAAGCTTTCACTGGACAAGGGGGTAGCCATCCAGGAGCTTGTCAGGGCGAACACAGCGGAGATCGAGAGGATGATCCAGGGGATCAACGCAGCTGCTGACAGGAATGCGGAATCTGCGAGGCTTGTCGGCGAGCTGGAGAAGATGGCGGAGGACATCGGGGGGATCGTCTCCACAGTAGTCAACATTGCCGACCAGACGAACCTTTTGGCGTTGAACGCGGCCATCGAGGCAGCGCGAGCGGGAGAGCACGGCAAGGGCTTTGCTGTTGTAGCCGACGAAGTGCGCACCTTAGCTGAGACCTCTGAGAAGGCGGCCAACGACATCAGGGAGCTCGTCGGCACGATCCAGAGCGAAGTCCGGGTGATAGCGCAGGAGATCAACAAGGCAGCCGAGGCGGCTCGCCAGGAGGTGGAGAAGGGCAAAGTCGTCACAGCCGACCTCGCCAAGATCGCCCAGGGCATGGCTGAGGTAGTCGAGGGCTCCCGGGAGATCGACAAGCTCTCGCAGGAGTCGGTGGCGGCAGCCGAGACCTTCCGTGAGGGCTCCGAGCGCATAGCCAAGGCGGCGGAGGAGCAGGCGCAGGCCTCGCAGGAGGTCTTGGGGTCTGTTGAGCAGCAGACCCAGGCCTTGGAGCAGATCTCCACGAGCGCTGCCGAGCTAGCGGAGATGGCGGACATGCTGCGCTCGTCCACAGACGTGCAGAAGTCTGCCGAGGGTCTTGCGGCTGCAGCGGAGGAGCTTGCTGCGGCCATCGAAGAGATGAGCAGGTCAGCCCAGGAGATCATGAGCGCTCTGGAGCAGGTCTCGCGGGGCGCCGAGCAGCAGGCCAAGGCGGCGGAGAGCTCAGCGGGCGCTGCGGCGCAGCTCGAGAAGGGAGCCAACGTGATCATGGAGAAGGCGAACCTTTCTTTAGAGCGCGTCAAGGCCTTGCAGGATCTGCTCGCCCGCAACAAGGCGAACATAGACGACCTCATCGGCGGTCTAAACAATGCCCTTCAGGCGAACATCAAGAACGTGCAGGGCATCAGGCAGCTTGAGGCCAAAGCGCGGCAGATCGACAAGATCGTCGACACGATAGTCAACGTCGGGATCCAGACCAACATGCTGGCAGTGAGCGGGGCGATCGAGGCAGCGCGGGCTGGCGAGTACGGGAAGGGGTTTGCGGTAGTAGCCTCAGACATTCGGAACCTGGCGCAGGACAGCGCCAAGAACGCCGAGCAGATCAAGGACTTAGTGAAAGCGATCCAGGACCAGGTGCAGCTCGTGTTAAGGGACGTGGAGTCAGTCGGCGAGTCTACGCGGGAGGAAGTGGAGAAGGCTCGGAGGATCACCGTAGCCCTGGAGGAGATCGAGCGGGACATGCTGGGCGTAGTGGAGAGCGCCCAGGAGGTGGCAAATAACGCCACGCAGATAGCGGCTGCTCTTGCCCAGGCTCGCAAGGGAGTGGAGCAGATCGCCACGGCGGCTGAGGAGGCGGCCTCGGCGACAGAGGAGGCGTCTGCGGCGGCTCGCCAGCAGGCGGCTGGGGCGGAGGAACTCGCCCGGGCGATCGAAGAGATCGCGGCGATGGCGGACGAGCTCCAGCAGCTGTAGGGGGTTTCAGCCGATGGCCGGGGACACCAGACAGTTCGTCTCATTCTACCTAGGGAGAGAGAAGTACGGGATCGCCATCGACCTTGTGCAGGAGATCATCCGGATGACGAAGCTGACGCGAGTGCCGCTCTCGCCCCCCTACGTCGAGGGCTTAGCCAACCTGCGCGGCACGATCCTCACAGTAGTCAACGGTCGCCTGCGCCTTGGCCTGGAGCGGAAGGAGTACGACGACACCACGCGCATCATCGTCCTCGACTGCGGCGGCAGGAAGCTCGGCGTCATCGTCGACAGGGTCTCTGACGTAGTCACAGTCTCTTCGGAGGACATCGAGTCCAGAGATTCTGGCGACGGCTTCGTCGAGGCCGTGGCGAAGGGGGGCGGCGGGGAGCTCGTGCTGATCGTCGACGCCCAGAAGCTGTTCCCCAGCGTCCAGAGGAGGCCTCACCAAGGGGCTGACTGGCGGGGTGAGTCGAAGGTCGAAGAGGGGGCTGGCGACAGCGAGGAGAAGCAGTTCGTCAGCTTCCGGCTTGGTGGCGAGGAGTACGCCCTGGACATCATGGACGTCCAGGAGATCGTCAACCTGCCGGAGGCGATCAGCCAGATGCCCGGCGCCCCGCCCTACTGCGAAGGGCTAGCGACCCTAAGGGGGAAGCTCCTGCCGCTGATCCGCCTCGACAGCCTCCTCGGCCTGTCCAGGAAGGGCCTGGATGAGCGCTGCCGCGTCGTAGTCGTCAACCTAAGCAACGGCAGCGGGAGGCTCACAGCTGGCTTCGTGGTGGACGGGGTCTCGGAGGTGCTGCGCGTGAGCCGCGACTGCATCGAGCCCGTCCCCCCGATGCTCAAGACAGAGGGGGTCGACTTCATAAGCGAGGTCTGCAACCTGGGCGGCAGGAGGCTCGTCAAGATCCTCGACGCCAGGCGCATGTTCGACGAAGCGGACTACCAGCTCCTGAGCGCGGGAGTAGAGGCCGAGGAGGAAGCGGCTAAAGCGGGCGACGGCGCTGGCGAAGAGGAGCAGTACATCACCTTCGTGCTGGGCGATGAAGAGTTCGGCGCCCCTATCGCCCAGGTGCAGGAGATCATCAGAGTCCCGAAGATCTTTGCTGTGCCCCAGGCCCCTGACTTTGTGGAGGGTGTCGTGAACATCCGCGGCCAGGTCACCCCCGTCGTCGACCTCAGGAAGCGGTTTGGCCTGGAGGCGAAGGGTAGGAACGAGGCCAGCCGGATCATCGTGGTAGACATCGACAACACCAGGACGGGCCTCATCGTCGACGTCGTCAGAGAGGTCCTGAAGCTCTCCCGCGGCGACATCGAAGAGGTGCCCGAAGTCTTCCGGGAGACAGAGGGGGCGAGGTACCTGAGCGGTATCGGTAAGATGCAGGGAGGGGAGCGCATCCTGCTGCTCCTCGACTTCATGAGACTCCTCAGCAAGAGAGAAAGGGATGAGCTCAAAGGCCTTGGCGAAGCGGATCAGAGTCCTTGTAGTTGACGACTCCGCCCTTATGCGGAAGTACCTCAAGAGGATACTCGAGGAAGACCCGGGGATAGAGGTGATCGACGCTGCCCGCGACGGCGAGGAGGCTGTGGAGAAGAACCTGAGCCTAAAGCCCGACGTCATCACGCTCGACCTGAACATGCCGAAGATGGACGGGCTCACAGCCCTGCAGTACATCATGCACACATCGCCGTGCCCCGTGGTCGTCGTCTCCTCCCTCACGCAGAGGGGCGCCCTGGCCACCTTCGAGGCCTTCGAGCTCGGCGCCGTCGACTGCGTCGCCAAGCCCGAGGGGACAGTCTCGCTCAACCTGGAGCGCGTTGGTGAAGAGATCCGGATGAAGGTGAGGGCTGCGGCCAGGGCGCGGGTAGCATCTGCCAAGAGGAAGGTTTCCCGGCAGCCTGAGGGGAAGGTCAACCCCCCCTCGAGGCCGGCCGCCTACGAGCGCGGCGGCAAGATCGTGGTCATCGGAGTCTCCACAGGCGGCCCCAAGGCCTTGGAGCACGTCCTCCCCGAGCTGCCGGGCGACCTCCCTGCGCCTGTAGTCGTCGTGCAGCACATGCCCGAGGGGTTCACCAGGTGCTTTGCCGAGCGCCTGGACGGGATCTGCGCCCTCAAGGTGAGGGAGGCGGAGGACGGGATGCCGCTGGAGAACGGTGCGGTCGCGGTCGCCCGGGGAGGCTGGCATCTAAAGTTTGGGCGCCCAGCCGTGGGGAAAGGCCTAATCGTCAAGCTCTCCAGGGAGCCGTCCGGTGCGCTTTACATCCCGTCCGTCTCCGTCACGCTGCAGAGCCTGCGCCAGCACGTGAGAGACGAGGAGATAATAGGGGTCATGCTCACGGGGATGGGCGACGACGGTGTAGCCGAGATGGTCGAGGTCAGGAGAGGGGGCGGCCACACCATAGCTGAGAGCGAGGAGACGGCTGTCGTCTGGGGTATGCCCGGGGAGCTTTGGAGGCGCGGGGGAGCGGAGGTTCTGGCCCCTGTGCACGACATCGGGAAGCTGATCACAAGAGCGGTGAAGGGCAGGTGAGGAGGTTATGGATGACATCGCTGACATCGAGGCGAGGCTGAACAGCCCTGACGAAGATGAGCGCCTGCGCGCCGTTTTGGACTTAGGCGGCTCGGTCGACCCTGAGAGGATAAAGAAGCTAGTCGAGGTCTTGGAGCGTGAGGGTAGCCGCGCCGTGAGGGAGGCGGCAGCGGTTGCCTTGATCAGCATAGGCACCGAAGAGGTCGCCGAAGAGGTAGCGCGCCTGTTGAGGAGCGGCGACCCGTACGCCAGGAACACCGCCAGCGACATCCTGCAGTGCATCGGCGAGCCTGCTGAGGGAGTTCTCGCCGGGCTGCTCAGCGACCCTGACCCGGACGTGCGCAGCCTTGCGGTCAGGGCTGTCGGCAGGGGCGACCTGCGCTCAGCCGTGAGGCTGCTGCGGGAGGTAGTCTTAAGCGACGGCGACATCAACGTCGTAGCCAGCGCTGCCGAGTTTTTAGGGGTAAAGGGTGAGACGGCTGAGGACGCCGAAGCCTTGAGGGCGGCGCGGCAGCGGTTCAGCGACCCCTTCTTGGACTTTGTCGTGGACGAAGCGCTGGAGAAGATGAGGGCTGTAGGAGGAATCGATGGCTAGCCAGCAGCAGGTGCTCTCCAAGGAAGAGTACGCCCTCCTCGTCGACTACATCAAGGCGAAGACCGGCCTGGCGTACGACGAGAGGAAGCGCTACTACGTTGAAAAGCGCGTCCTCGACCGCATGAGGGCGACGAACATGGCCAGCTTCCGCGACTACTTCCGGTACCTGCGGGGCGACCTTTCGGGGAGGGAGCTGCAGCAGCTCTTGAACCAGCTCACGGTTAACGAGACCTACTTCTTCAGGGAGTACGACCAGCTGAAGTGCTTTGCCGAGGAGGCCCTTCCTGAGGTCGTGGCAGGCATGGGCCCGGGGGATAGAGTGAGGGTCTGGTCGGCGGGCTGCTCCACCGGAGAGGAGGCCTACACCCTGGCGATCATCCTCTTCGAGATGCTTGGCGAAGGCGGCCCTGACTTCGAGGTTCACGCCACAGACATCAACAGCGAAGTTTTGACACGGGCGCGGCTAGGCGTTTACGACGGGCGGGCTGTTCGGGAGGTCCCTGAGGTCTACCTTGATAGGTACTTCACCCGTTCAGGGGGTAAGTACGTCGTTGTGCCGCGGCTCAAGGAGAAGGTGCGGTTTTACCAGGTCAACCTCAAGGACCGGGGCCAGATGGCGAGGATGCGCGGCTTTCACGCCATCTTCTGCCGCAACGTACTGATCTACTTCGACGACGTCGGCAGGCGCGAGGTGGCGCTTCACTTCTACGAATCGCTGCTCCCGAACGGCTTCATCTTTCTCGGCCATTCGGAGTCGATGAGCAGGATCCTGCCGGTGTTCAGGGTGCGCAAGTTCAAGAGCGCCATAATCTACCAGAAGTGAGGGATGTTATGGGGAAGAGGGTGCTTGTCGTCGACGACTCCCAGACGGTGCGCGCCTACTACAGGAAGGCGCTTGAGGCTGCGGGATTCGAGGTCGAGGGTGCGGAGAGCGGCTACGAGGCCTTGGAGAGGGCGCTTTGCGAGAGCTTCGACCTGTTCCTCGTCGACATCAACATGACCGGTGGCACAGGTATCGAATTCTTGAAGGAGATCCGCGGCAGGGAGGAGTTCCGGGCTGTGCCTGCGGTAGTGGTCACATCGGAGTCTGGCGCTGACGACCTTTTGCAGAGCCTGGCCAGCGGGGCGAACCTGCACCTAGTGAAGCCCGTCTCTCCGAAGCTGCTTCAGGACGTCTGCCGCATCCTCGCAGGGGAGGCGGGCTGAGGTGGACGAGCTGCTGTCCGGCTTCATCGAGGAAGCGGAGGACCTTTTGGAGAGCCTCGACAGGGCGGCTCTAGCCCTTGAGGAGAACCCTGGCGACATCGAGGCGATAAGGGAACTCTTCCGGAGCGCCCACACCCTGAAAGGGTCAGCTGGGCTTGTAGGGGCGCGTGAGGTCGGTGAGGTCGCCCACCTCCTGGAGGAGTCCCTCGAGGAGGTGCTCTCCGGGGAGCGCCCCTTCAGCGGGGAGCTGGCGGACCTCCTCTTCAAGGGGTTCGACTACATCAGGGAGCTCGTCGCCCTGCTCGCCTCCGGCGCGGCGGTCGACCCTGCGAGGCACCAGGAGATGGTCGCGGAGCTCGGTGCCCTGCAGGATGGGGCATCTGCTGCTCAGCGGGCGCTGTCCCGTGGTGATAGCGGATATGCCGACAGCCTCCTCTCCGAGCTTCCCCCGGAGGCGAGGGAAGAGATCCTGAAGGCATTCGAGGAAGAAGGCGCCTCGGTCTACCAGGTCGTCCTGAGATTCGACCCGGAGATCTTCTTCACAGGTCAGGACCCCCTGGTTATCGTAAGGGAGGTCCTGAGTGCAGGCGAGCCCGTCTTTTTCATCTGCCACAGCGAGGGGCTCCCGCCCCTCGAAGAGATCGACCCCGAGCGCGTCTGGGTCTGGTTCGAGCTCTACCTCAAAGCGCCCCCGGGCCTGCTCCCCAGGCTGGAGGATGCTGTGGAGTTTCTCGACCCTGACACCAACACCGTTGTCGTGAGGGAGCTCAGGAGGGAAGAGCTCGCCCCTGCCTCACCCCCTGAGAGGAAGCCCTGCTGCGACCCTGCGGTCTTGAAGGAGATCCTGCGCCAGCAGGAGGTCTACATCGAGCAGAACAGGGGGAGGAGCGCAGCCGCCCCCTCGCTGGAGAGGGTCCTTTCGCTCACAGCCCGCGCCCTTGGCGAAAGCCTGGAGCTCCCCGGGGAGCCCGACCCGGAGTGGAGGTGCTACAGCCGGGCTGTCGAGAAGCTCAAGGGGTCCCTGGCCGAGCTCGAGGGCGAGGCTCCTGCCTCTGAGAGGAGAGGAGAGGGAGCAGGGGGCGGTCAGCAGGCTGCGGAAGCTGGGGGCAAGAGGTACATCCGCATCGAGGAGGGGCAGCTCGAGCGGCTGTTCGAGCTCTCCGGCGAGCTGGCAGTCGCCAAGAACAGCATCCCCTACCTCGTGCGGAGGCTGGAGGTCTACTGGGGTGTTCCCGAGGCTGCCAGGGAGCTCAAGGAGAAGTACCAGCTCTTCGAGCAGATAAGCCGCGAGCTGCAGGACATCGTGATGGGCCTGCGGCTGATCCCCGTATCCCAGATCTTCCAGAGGTTCCCCAGGTTCGTGCGGGACGTCAGCAGGGAGCTGGGGAAAAGGGTCAGGCTCGCCATCGAGGGTGAGGAGACCAGGGTCGACAAGGCTGTCCTGGAGAGGGTCTACGAGCCCCTGCTGCACATCGTCAGGAACTCCCTCGACCACGGGGTGGAGCCCCCCGAGGAGAGGGCAGCGAAGGGGAAGCCTGCCGAGGGGACGATCTGGATGCGCGCCGGGCAGGACGGCCACACCGTCTTCATCGAAGTGGAGGACGACGGCAGGGGGATCGACCCTGAGAAGGTGAGGGATGCTGCGGTCGCCAAGGGGGTCATCGCTGCGGAGAAGGCCTTACAGCTTTCCGACGACGAGGCTGTGCAGCTGGTCTTCGAAGCGGGCTTCTCCACGAAGGGAGAGGTAAGCGAGCTCTCGGGGAGGGGGGTCGGGATGGACGTCGTGAGGGATGTGGTCGAGGGGCTCGGCGGGAGGGTGTGGCTTAAGAACCGGCCTGGGGCTGGGCTTGCGGTGCGCATGGAGCTCCCCCTCACTGTCGCCACCACGCGCGTCCTCGTCGTGCGCTGCTCGGACTTAAGGCTCGGGATCCCGATGGAGGACGTCCAGGAGGTCGTGAAGGTGGAGGCGGATAGGCTGCAGCGGATCGGCGCCGGCGAGGGGCTGAGCTTCAGGGGGAGGGTGATCGCTGTGAGGCGCCTCAAGGAGATCCTGGGGGTCGGCTCCCCTGTGAGCGATGAGGCCTGCTGCGTCATCATCCTGCGCGCTGGCGTCGGCATCGCCGTCGACGCCCTGGAGCGCGAGGCGGAGATCCTCTTGAAGCCGCTTCCGGGGGACATGGAGAACATCGAGCTCTACACCGGGGCATCGATCCTTTCCGACGGGAGCATCCTCCTGGTGTTGAACCCGAGGATCCTGGCTGTGGGAGGTGTCGGGCGGTGACGCTTAAGAGGGAAGGGAATGCGCTCATCATCGAGGGGAGCGTCGGCATCGAGGACGCCTGGGACCTGAAGCTGGCCTTGAAGGGGCTTAAGGGCGAGCCTTCCCCTGTCGTCGACCTGAGCCGCTTGGAGGGGGTCGACCTGAGCGCTGTGCAGCTGTTCCTCTGCTTCGTCCGGGAGAAAGAGGGGGTATCCTTCAAGCCCCCTCTTCGGGAGGAGCTGAGGGCTCTCCTCGAGAGGATGGGGGTGCTGAGGTGCTAGCCTTTGCTGCCTGTTTTTTGGTCGGAGCCGCCGCTGGCGCTGGCGTGGCGTGGCTCGCCGCGAAGGGTTCCGTGAACGGTGCTGGTGAGTCCGCTGCCGGTGAGGCAGCCGCCCCAACTCCTGGGCCTGATGAGGAGCGGGATGCCGGGCTCAGTGCCGAAGACCTCTGCCGTGTCCTCGCTGTTCTGAGGGATGCCGTCTCCCTTGTTTCCGGCGTTTTGGACGATGCCAGGCGGGAGGCCGGGGAGGCGGGCGAGAGGTGGGCGCGGGCTGTCGGCGAGGTTGTCGACAGGGCGAACTCCGGATTGAGGCGGCTCCAGAAGACGATCGGGGAGCTGGCTGCGGAGGAGGGAGCGGGTTCCGCCGGGGTTGTCGACCAGGCGCGCCATACCGCCCGGTCCCTGGTCGCTTCCAGCAGGGCAGTGGTGGAGGAGCTTGTCTCGAGCGGCGACTCCTATCTCAGGACGATGCAGGAGGTGCAGGCCGGCAGGTTCCGGGGGATAGCCGAGGAGATCAGGAAGATCCTGCGCCAGACGAACATTGTCGCCATCAACGCCAGGATCGAGGCTGCGCACCTTGGGGAGATCGGGAGCGGCTTCAGCGTGATCGCCGGCGAGGTGATGAAGCTGAGCGGGATGATCGGGGAGTCTGTCAAGCTCCTCGATGAGACTGCAGCTGTTGTGGAGGAGAGGCTTAAGGAGTTTGCGGCAGAGATCTCTTCCAAGGCGGAGAGGGCTTCCCGGGTCTGCGAGGACTCCGAGAGGCTCCTGGGGGAGTACCTGGCTGAGCTGGAGCGGCGGGCGAACGACATCGTTTCGGGGCTCAGAGGGTCCGGCAGGGAGATCGACAAGGTGTTGGACACGCTCAGCGGGGTCGTCGATGCCCTGCAGTATCACGACATCTCCTACCAGAAGGTCAGCAACGCCGTGGGGATCCTGGAGGATGTGAGGAAGGAGCTGGAGAGGGCCTTGGACGGCTTGAAGAGGGGGGATGCGGGAGCCATCGGCAGGGAGATCTTCGAGGGTTTCAAGGAGAGGTACACGATGCGCGCCGAGAGGCTGCGCCACGAGCTGGCCACAGGCCAGAGCTGCCTCGATGAGAGGAGAGTGGGAAGGGTTGAGGAGGAGCTGGGCGAGAACGTGGAGCTGTTTTAAAAAATTTTAAATTTCTGCGGAGGGATGTCTTTTGGCAAAGAGGGTTTTGGCTGTCGATGATTCGCCGACTGTGCGCACAAGCGTGAGAATGGTTCTGGAGCGGGCCGGCTACGAGGTGGAGTTGGCAGCGGATGGGTCGGAGGCCCTGCAGAAGATCGACATCTCTGCTGAGAGGTTCCACCTCCTGATCACAGACCTGAACATGCCCGGGCTCGACGGCATCAGCCTGATCAAGGCCGTGCGCTCCAACCCCGCCTACCGCTTCACCCCGATCCTGATGCTGACTACGGAGTCGCAGGCCTCCAAGAAGGAGGAGGGGAAGAAGGCAGGGGC
>JBNATO010000064.1:0-10149 GCA_049701555.1 Thermacetogeniaceae bacterium
CACCTCCAGGAGGGAGAAGAAATGAGCGGAGATCTGGTTGTTCAGCCTCCCCTTGCCAGGGATGACATCCTTCTTGAGGCCGTCAAATGCTGTGGCGTCATCCTTATACTCCATCCAGTAGACATCTGGGTCAGACGTCCTGTACACCCGCTTCGCCTTCCCTTCGTAGAGCAGCTCCCCCTTTTCTGGCGCAGAAACCTCCCGGGCCATGCGCCTCTTCAGCTCAGCCTCCCACTCAGCCACGGGAGGAGAAGCCAGTCCGGCGCGCCAGAAGATATAGCCGACACGCCTGAGGTAGTGGCTGACATCAAAGAGGGAATCGATCTCATCAGGGGTGAGTAAGCGTCTGATCTCGGGGTCTGCTTTCACCGCACTAAGGAAATCCCCCTCCGGCCAGTTCCGGAGCGCCTGCCTCTGCACGAGGGCGTAAGCGTCCTCCCTCTGCAGCCCCTTGTCGACGAGAGCGAGCAGCAGGCGCTGGCTGAAGATCAGGCCATGGGTTCTGTTCAGGTTTTTCTCCATATGCTGGGGATAGACCACGAGACCCCTCAAGACCTCTGTGAATTTCCTGAGCATGTAGTGGAGCAGCGCAGTGGTGTCAGGTATGATGATCCGCTCCACAGAAGAGTTGCTGATGTCACGCTCATGCCACAGCGCCACATTCTCCATCGCCGCCAGGGCGTTTCCGCGGACAACCCGCGCCAGCCCTGTGATCCGCTCGCAGGTGATGGGGTTCCGCTTGTGGGGCATCGCTGAGGAGCCCTTCTGCCCTGCCTCAAACGGCTCCTCAACCTCCAGCACCTCTGTGCGCTGCAGGTGCCTGATCTCAGTGGCAAACTTCTCCAGAGAGCTGGCTGTCACCGCAAGGGCAGCCAGGTATTCGGCATGGCGGTCGCGCTGCAGCACCTGCGTGGAGACCTGGGCTGGCGTCAGCCCCAGCTTCCGGCAGACATAGCGCTCGACGTAGGGATCGACATGGGCATAGGTCCCTACGGCTCCGGCGAGGCGTCCTACGCTGATCACCTCGCGCGCCCGCAACAGCCGCTCCCGCGCCCTGTTCATCTCCGTATACCAGAGAGCAAACTTCAGCCCCAGAGTGGTCGGCTCGGCATGCACGCCATGGGTGCGACCGATCATCGGAGTGTCCTTATACTCCCTCGCCTTTTCCGCCAGGGCATCCCGGAGCTTATCGACCTCAGCGATGATCAGGTCGATGGCGTCGCGCATCAGCAGGGAGAGGGCGGTATCCACCACATCGTAGGACGTGAGGCCGAAATGCAGGTATTTCCCGGCGTCGCCCACAGACTCCGCCACACAGGTGACGAAAGCGATCACGTCATGCTTGACGACATCCTCGATCTCCTGGATCCGCTTCACATCAAAACGAGCCTTTTGCTTGATCTTCTGAACCGCAGCCGCAGGAATGCGGCCGAGCTCCGCCCAGGCCTCGCATGCGAGGATCTCCACCTCCAGCCACCTACGGAAGCGGTTCTCCGGCGCCCAAAGGTCTCTCATCTCAGGCAATGTGTATCTCTCCAGCAAACCTTACTTCCCCCTTATCAAGCGCTTGCTTCGCAAACTAAAAAATCTAAGCATCCGCCCTGTTCGCAGCCCTCATCCTCAGCGACTCCTGAAGCCGCTCCGATTTAGCCGCAACGGCTTCAGCCAGCTTTTCCTTGTAGCTGCGGAACTTCTCCCTAAGCCCGGCATCCTTGACACTCAGGATCTGAACTGCAAGAAGGGCGGCATTGCGCGCCCCGTTGATCGCCACTGCCGCCACCGGCACCCCTGGAGGCATCTGAACGATGGAGTAGAGGGCATCGACGCCCTGAAGAGCGCCTCCCTGAAGGGGGACGCCGATCACCGGAAGGCAGGTATATGATGCCAAGACACCCGGCAGGTGGGCAGCCATCCCGGCGCCAGCGATGATCACCTCGATCCCCCTCTTCTCCGCCTCCATGGCGTATTCAGCAGCCCGCTGGGGGCTGCGGTGGGCAGAGGCGATCACCATCTCAAAAGGAACGCCAAACTCTTCAAGCACTTTTGCGGCATCCTCCATCACAGCGACATCCGAATCGCTCCCCAAAACTATACCCACGCGCGGCGAATCCATCCGAACATCCCCCTTCCTATCTCATTCCCATTCGATCGTCCCAGGCGGTTTGGATGTTATATCATAGAGAACCCTGTTGACGCCCGGGACCTCGTTGACTATCCTGTTGGATATGCGCGCCAAGACATCATAGGGGATCTGCGCCCAGTCCGCAGTCATGGCGTCCTCGCTCGTGACCGCCCGGATCACGACGGGATGGGCATAGGTGCGCTCATCTCCCATCACTCCGACGCTGCGCACAGGGAGAAAAACGGTAAAATACTGCCAGATCTTCCGGTCCAGCCCTGCTTTTTTGATCTCCTCCCTGAGGATCCAGTCGCTCTCGCGGACGATCTCCAGCCTTTCCTCGGTGACTTCACCCAGGATCCGCACTGCCAGGCCAGGCCCAGGGAAGGGCTGGCGCCAGACGATCTCCTCCGGAAGCCCGAGCTCCAAGCCAACCTTTCTGACCTCGTCTTTGAAAAGCCAGCGCAGCGGTTCCAACAGCTTCAATTTGAGGTCCTTTGGGATCCCCCCTACGTTGTGGTGGCTCTTGATCACCGCAGCTGTCTTCGTCCCTGATTCGATGACATCAGGATAAAGGGTCCCCTGGAGGAGGAAATCAAATTCTCCGAGCTTGGCGGCTTCCTCCTCAAAAACGCGGATAAACTCATGTCCGATGATCTTCCTCTTCTCCTCAGGGTCGGTTACCCCAGCAAGCCTCCTTAGAAAGCGCTCCCTGGCATCGACAGCGATCGTCCTGATGCCGAGCCTTCGCGCTGTCTCCAAAACCTCTTCCTTTTCGCCCTTCCTCAGCAGGCCGTGATCCACAAAGATGCATGTCAGCTGTTCCCCGATCGCCCTGTTCACCAGGGTCGCCGCTACGCTGGAGTCCACTCCGCCGCTCAGAGCGCCCACGACCCTCTTGTCACCGACGGTCTTCCGGATCTCGGCGATCTGCTGGGCAATAAAGGAAGAAGGCGTCCAGTCCCCCTTACAGCCGCAGATCTCGTAGAGGAAGTTTGCCAGGACCCTCTTCCCTTCAGGAGTATGGTGGACCTCAGGGTGAAACTGCACCCCATAAAGCCGGCGCTCAGCATCGAACATCGCCGCGACAGGAGTGTGTTCAGTCATCGCTGCGACACGAAATCCAGGCGGAGGGGTCTCCACGAGGTCTCCATGGCTCATCCAGACAAGAGTCTCCTCAGGAAGGCCTTTAAAGAGCATGTCATGGTCGCAAATTTTCAAAAGGGCGCGCCCATACTCCCTCTCTACCCCCTGCCGAACCCTTCCGCCGAGGAGGTGGGCCATGAGCTGCATGCCGTAACAGATCCCTAAAACCGGAACCTCTCCTTTAAAGATTTCCCTGTCACACTTGGGAGCATCAGGCATGTACACACTTGATGGGCCGCCTGAAAGGACAATCCCCCTCGGCCCCCGGCTCCGCAGTTCACTCCAGGGAGTCGAGTAAGGAAGGATCTCGCAGTAAACATTGGCCTCCCTGATGCGCCTAGCGATAAGCTGGGTATACTGACCACCAAAATCCAAGACGATGATCAAATCGTTTGCGGCAGCGATCAGCGTTCACCCCCTACAGCCTCATCCTCGCCATCAACCTCTCTCACGGCATAGACAGCTGGCAGGTTGCGGTAACGCTGCCCATAATCCAACCCGAAACCCACAACGAAGTAGTCGGGAATGGTAAACCCGTTGTAATCTGGGTGAAAGTCTACTCGTCTCCTGTCCGGCTTGTCCAAAAGGGTACAAACCCGGAGGCTGGCAGGGCCGCGCGCCTTCAGGTAATCATAGAGGTACTTCAGAGTGAGCCCTGTGTCGATGATATCCTCGACCAACAAAACATGACGCCCCTCAACGCTCTCGTCGAGGTCCTTGATGATCCTGACGACGCCAGAGCTCTCAGTTGTATTGCCGTAACTAGAGACAGCCATAAAATCGATCATCACCGGCATCTCAAGCCTTCTCACGAGATCCGCCATAAAGATAAAAGCACCCCTCAGGATGCCTACGACCAGAAGCTCTTTCCCTGCGTAGTCGCGGTTGATCCTCTCTGCCAGCTCGTCAATTTTCTTCTGGATCTCCGACTCAGTTAAGACTACCTCTAGTCTCTCCACAGCTTTACCCCCATTCGCAGCACTATAGGCAAAATTATACCATATCTGAGCTCAGATGCGGGCCTCTCCCAGGCTTACGTCCCTGCCTCCCAAGAAGCAAGGTAGCGCTTTTGCTCTTCCGTCATCTCTTCCAGTCTCACGCCATACGCCTCCAGCTTCAAGCGGGCAACATGCTCATCGATCTCCATCGGCACCTTGTAGACACCAGGCTGCAGCTTCCCTTTCATCCTCACAAGCCAAGCTGCCGACAAGGCCTGGTTAGCAAAGCTTAAGTCCATCACTTCACAGGGATGCCCCTCTCCACAGGCCAGGTTGACAAGCCTCCCCTCCCCAAGCAGAAAGATTCGACGGCCATCCGGCATGAGGAACTCTTCGACGTTATCCCTGACAACCCTTCTGGAAACAGCCTGGGCGCTCAATGCAGGGATGTCGATCTCCACATTGAAATGCCCGGCGTTTGCCAATATCACACCATCCTTCAGGTACGGGATGTGTTCCTTCCCAACCACATGGATATTCCCTGTGGCTGTGACAATGAAGTCAGCCCTTGGGGCAGCAGTCTTCATGTCAGCCACCTCATGGCCGTCCATAAGCGCCTCGAGCGCCCTGAATGGGTTCGTTTCCACCACTATGACGCGCGCCCCCAGCCCGCGCGCCCTCAAAGCGATGCCTCTGCCGCACCAGCCATAACCCACAACGACGAAAACAGAGCCAGCCAGCAAGTAATTGGTGGCGCGCAGGATGCCGTCGATCGTCGACTGGCCTGTACCATAGCGGTTGTCAAAGAGGTGTTTCGTGAGGGCATCGTTGACGGCAACTATAGGGTATTTCAACACCCCGTCGTTTGCCATCGCCCTGAGCCTGATCACGCCGGTAGTCGTCTCTTCCGTTCCTCCCAACACCTCAGCGACCTGGCTGGGGCGCTTTTCATGTAGCGTTGTCACCAGATCCGCTCCATCGTCGATGGTGAGCTGAGGCTTGCTGTCAAGCGCCGCATAGATCTGAGCATAATAGGTCTCATTATCTACGCCACGCCGAGCATAGGTCGGGATACCGTAGACGACGTTGAGAGCAGCTGCGATATCGTCCTGGGTGCTCAAGGGATTGGATGCGCAGAGCACAACCTGGGCGCCGCCTTCCCGAAGAACTCTGGCCAGATTGGCGGTTTTTGCGGATATGTGCAGGCAGGCAGCGATCCTCACCCCACTGAGCGGAAGAGTCTCCTTCCACTCCTGCATGATCTTCTGGAGAACAGGCATCTTCCTCCATGCCCACTCGATCCTCTGCTTTCCCTTTTCAGCCAGCCTTTCATCCTTTAGAGCCAGGTTACCGGTCTCCGACAACTCGCTTTCCACTCCTCCCCATCACAAGGTACCCTTCCAAAGGCCTTTTAATCTCATTTTGCCGTAAAAATCACACGTTAATCATACCACATCATCTACCAGTATTCAAAAACCCTTTTAATTTCAAGGCTTTCCGACTCCGACATCCGCGTTTGCTAACCGTTTGCTAACGCCGCTGCCTGGAACCCTTGAGGATGCGCTCCACGACCCGCACCGCTTCCTTCTGCGTGTCGGGCAGGACGTGGGAGTAGATGTCCAGCGTGGTCTTGATGCTCTTGTGCCCGAGCCGCTCCTGCACCACTTTAGGGTGTACACCCTGGCGCAGCAGGATCGTTGCGTGCGTGTGTCGAAGATCGTGGAAGCGGATGCGCGGCACCCCGACCTTCTCGGCGGCGCTTGCCAGCGACGCTTCGACAGTGCTGTACGCCACCCGCTTTCCGTTCGCCGTGGTAAACACTAGGTCTTCGGGGTTGTAGCCCGCGCCCTTCATCAGCTTCTCCTTCAACTGCGCTATGCGGTGTTCCTTCAGGATTTTAACGGTGTCCCCGTCGATGGGGACTTTCCTTCTGCCCGCCGCCGTCTTGGGGGAAGCGTACCCTTTTCTGCCCGACACCGTGCGCTTGATGTAAATCACACCTTCCTCAAGGTCGACGTCTTCCCAGCGGAGGGCCAGCAGCTCCCCGAGCCTCGCGCCTGTGGCGAGGGCGAGCGCAAAGAGCGGGTAGTAGCGGCACTTCTCCTTTGCGTAGGCTAAAAACTGCCGGGCCTCTTCCTCGTTCCATACCCTCATTTCCCTCTCTTCACCCTTCGGCAGCTTTACCCCGGAAGCAGGGCTTTTGGGTATCAGCCCCCACGCCACCGCCTGGTTCAGCGCCACTTTCAGGCGCAGCAGGTAGTCGCCTACCGTCCTGGGCTTCTTTTCGGACAGCATCTTCGTTACGGCTTCTTGGACTGTCATAGGCGACAGCTTCGCCAGCGGTATGTGGTGTATACCCTTGAACGCCTTGAAAGCTGTTTCGTAGCCCCTGCATGTGCTCTCCCGCTTCGTGTGCCTTATAGCCTCAAGGTATCTTTCAAGGTACTCGCCCAGCGTCAGCTTCTCGGCCTCGAAGTAGACTTCGCCCCTCTCGACTTCCGTTATTAGCTCAGCCAGCCTGCGTTCGGCATCCTTTTTAGTGCCTTTGACAGTTACCCACTTCTGCCTGCGCTTCCCCGTCACGGGGTCGCGGGGAAGCTCCACGACTACCGTCCACGAATCCTTCGCCCTTTTCCTTATGTGGCCCCGCACCTTTCACTTCCCTCCTCGATAAATGGCCGGGCGGGGCTTTTCAAGATTTCGCCCCGCCCTGGTGGTTTTCCTGCAACCCGAGGTTTTCGATGGCGTCCCGGCGCACCCTGATGAACCTGCCTATCCGCACCGAGGGAATTATCCCCTGGCGGACGTACTCGTAGGCCGTGGACCTCTTCAGCCGAAGGATTTTGGCTACTTCCGGCACCGTAAGGAATACCGGTTCTTCCATCCTGCGTTTCACCTCCCATAGAAACGAAAAAGGCGTGGGGTGGAAACCCCACGCCGAGAAAAGTCAGATTAATTAACTTTTAGCTTTTGATTTTACTAAGCAGCATTTTTATAAACGTTTCGTATAACCCATTTATCCCGCCTGTTTTCTCTTTGACTACTTCATTACCAGCTTCTTCAAAAACACTTAAAATTTCTTCGTAAGCTCCTTCTCCTAAAAAATAATCCCACAACTCTTTTCCAGCCAAAAGCATATCTGCGCTTTTCTTCGCTTCTTGCCCCCATATGGGTGATAAATCCTTGTTACTTCCGTAGGCAAAGCCAATGACCGTTACGCAAGTTGGATCCTGCTTTTTTAATTTCTCAAAAGTTTGCTTTGTTTTTCTTAAAGCTGGCCGAGTAAAACCTTGAGGGCCGCTCTTTAATTGGACATAATGAATTTTGCCGTTTTTCTTAAAAACAAGATCAATATCTTCAATCTTAGCTTCCTTGTCCAACATTTTCAAAACTTCCTGAAATATGCTGCCAAACGAAGTAACTAATTTCCTTTCAAGCCTTTGGCGAATGCGAAACTCGTAAGCCTCAATTGTATTTTCTTTAATCCCCAATACCCTCAATAAAAACGGATTAGGTAATAAGGATACCGGATCAACTTCTTGAATCTCATCGAATTTTCCATAAAGCCAGTCCTTTAGCTTAACTTTGATACGGTTTTTCTTCTCTTCTGAAAGCATCAAAATCAATCCTTTCTCCAAATAAATACGGACTCGAAAAATTCACTGGATCTTCTTCCTGTTCTGCGGTTAACATGACGATTAACAATACCTTCAACTTTAAACCCGGCCTGCTCAGCAATACTTTCATATAAATTGGCAGTATCGGCAGCTACAACAATAACCCTTCCGCCTGGCAAAAGAGATTCATTTACACGGCGAAAAACTTCCGTTATATCCTTTCGATATTCTTCTTTTGCTTTTTGGCTGTCACCTTTAAATGCTGCTCCTATTTCATCTTCCCTTCTATCTTCTAGACCTAAAAGATGATAAGCATAAGCATGTTGTTCATGATAGTCAATTAATCCTACATAGGGAGGACTTGTTATTACCCCATGAACAGGAGGGAAACTGGCGGTACGGCTATCTTCATGGAATATTTCAATTTTTGCATCAGTTCTGATCCTATCGAATTCTTCAATTCTACTGATAGTGTCATAGCTATAACGGTATAAAAATTTAAATGCTTCTGTTGTAGGTTGGCAAATTCGAGAGTGTTTATAACACCAATAGGGTTCTCTTTGGGGTTTCTTAGGAAAATCTAAGTCGTAATGTGTAGTCAACCGGGCAGAACGGGCAGAACGAGACAAGATAATTTTCAGCAGATCTTGATATTCATAGTCCTTGATAAAATACCGGTAAATTAACAACTCTGTTAAGGCACGTGGAGCATACCAGTTTAGCAAGTAATCATCATTTGTTTCAAAAGTAAGAGCAGGTTTTTCTTCTTCCCATAAAACTAGTTGTTGATTGCCATATATTTTCTTTATTTCTGCTTCTGTTCTTCTTAAAATATCTAGCACTTCCATTCGCATCTTTTTAATATCATATTTTGTTGTCTTTGCCCGGCAAAGAAGAATGTTAAAGCTGCTTATGTCGTAACCCACCGAATTTATTCCCAGTTCATTTGCTTGAACAAGAGTTGTCCCTGAACCGCAAAAAGGATCGAGCACTGTTTGACCTGGTTGAAAATATTTTCGTAAAAATATTTCCACTAATTGCGGGATAAATTTACCCAGATAAGGATGTAAGCGATGGACGTGTTTTGTTCTTTCCCGCTCTGGAAGATCGGCTTCCCGCCAATTTAGGTTTAATTCTTCTAAAGGAGTATCAGGGGTAACTGTCTTGGGATCAGTTGGTTTTTTTGTTGATTGATAAACAGAAACCCTTTTTTCTTCATTCGTTAACAAATTCTGCATGTTTTTTTCACTCCCATGCAATTTTTTCTACAGCTTTTTCTAAATCTGTTCTCCCTGGCCTTGTATACCTTGCCGTAGTATTCAAATTCCCATGCCCTGCCAGCACCGCCACCCTGTCGAGGCTCTCCCCTGCGTCCACCAGCATCTTGCAGAAGGTGTGCCTGAAGGAGTGGGGGGTAGCGTCCACTCCCGCTATCCGTGCGTACTTAGCGACGATCTTCTCGGCTGCCCTCCTGGTCATGTGCCCGTTTTTGCCGGGGAAGAGCCACTCGCTACTAATCTCGTCAAGGTATTCGCCCAAGATGCGTCTAGCAGTGGCGTTCAAGGGCACTTCCCTGTACTTGCCGCCTTTGCCACTTCTAACTATTACCCAGCCGGAGCGTTCCCTTATCACCACGTCGGCTGTCTTGAGCGACACCGCTTCGGACACCCTCAGCCCCGTGTGTAGGAGCAGGCTGAGCAGGGCCTGGTCTCTCCTGCTCCCGTACTTCTGGACAGCGCGCACGATCGCCCCAAGCTCCCTCCTCTCCAGCCACTTAGGGGCTGGCTTCTGCTCAGGAAGCCTCTTCACCCCTTCCGTGGGGTCGGACTCAGCCAGCCCCTCGGCCTTCGCCCAGGCGAAGAAGCTGGAGATGGCAGCCAGGGCGTTGTTGATCGAGGCGGGCTTCATACCCCTCCCCTGGAGCCAACGCCTGTAGTCGGCCACGTCCAGAGGGGTGACGGCCTTCACGTCCGCGGTGCCATACGTCCCCTCCAGCCAGGCGGAGAACTGGCGCAGGTGGCAGATGTAGACCTCTGCCGTGCCTGGGGAGAAACCCCTCCCCAGGAGGTAGTTTTCGAAGCCTGTCAAAACGTTCCTCATACTGCTGCTTATTCGCCGTTCACCTCCTGTTTTCCTTTAACGAACTGAAAAGTTTTCTTTAGGAGCGCATTTCCCAAACACTTTTGCGCCCTTCCCCCCCAGATTCCGTTCACAAAAGGTACGTTTTACGAACCTAGAAAAAGGCAAATCGAGTAGGAGGGGGCGGCTAGCCCCCTCCTCTCACACCACCGGACATGCGGGTCCGCATCCGGCGGTTCACCAAGCTTGA
>JBNATO010000065.1:0-10048 GCA_049701555.1 Thermacetogeniaceae bacterium
GACCGGGAAAGGTGTTGCAGGGGTCTGCAACGGCCGAGAGGCCGTTGCAGGCTCTGAAGATATCTCTCCACGGTCGAGCAAAGGTTGATCTTGGTTCCGCAAGGGTCTGCAGGGGCCGTAAGGCTCTGCCAAAGAGCCCCAAAGGTTCCTGCAGGCTCTAAAGGGATCACGATTTAGCCGGAGCGCAGGTTGCTGTGAGCCGTTTGGTTTTATCATCTTTCAGGGCGGGCGCACTCCCCGCCCCTCCCCTGGAGGGTCTCCAGGGCGTGAGGAAGGACAGGAAGGATGACCTCCAGGTTCTCCCGAACCGCCCGGGGGCTGCCGGGGAGGTTGATGATCAGGGTCTTCCCCCTGCTCCCAGCGACAGCCCGCGAAAGCATGGCATGCGGGGTATGCTTCAACCCGGCTGCACGCATCGCCTCGGCTATCCCCGGGATCTCCCTGTCGATCACCTCTTTAGTGGCCTCAGGGGTGACGTCTCTCGGCGAAAGCCCTGTCCCCCCTGTCGTCAGGATCAGGTCTACCCCTTTTCCGTCGGCGCATTCCACCATCTTGGCGATCAGCTGCTCCTTTTCATCAGGCACGATGTCGTAGGCGACGACCTCTCCCCCAAGGGGCACGAGCATCTCTCTGATCACCTGGGCGCTCAGGTCCTCCCTTTCCCCTCGAGAGCCTTTGTCGCTGGCCGTGAGGATGGCTATCTTCATCTCTCCATCACTTCCTTCTGCGGCGTCTCGATGACCTCGATCTCGTCCCCAACTTCGATGGGCCCACCTCTGAGGACCCTGATGAAGATCCCCTCCCTGGGCATGATGCAGTCACCAGCCTGGTAGTAGATGGCGCACCTGCTGTGGCATTTCTTCCCGATCTGGGTGACTTCCCCGATGGCTTCCTTCCCCAGCCGCAGCTTCGCCCCAACTGGGAGAGCCGTCAGGTCTATCCCCTCTGTGGTGATGTTTTCGGCAAAGTCCCCAGGACCCACGTCGAGCCCCTTCTCCCGCATCTTCTGGATGCTCTCCAACGCCAAGAGGCTGACCTGCCGGTGCCAGGGGCCCGCATGGGCATCACCCTCGAGCCCGTGGTCGGGGATGAGCACCCCCCGCCCGATGTTCCTCTTGCGCTCCCCTGTCTTCTCGCTCGCGCAGACTGCCACTATCCTTCCCATACCTCTTCTCCCTCCCTCCTGTAGGTGCCGCTCTTGCCTCCGGTCTTCTCGATAAGCCGGATGTCCCCGATCACCATCCCTTTGTCCACGGCTTTGCACATGTCGTAGATGGTGAGGGCTGCTACGCTTACAGCTGTCAGGGCTTCCATCTCCACCCCGGTCTTCCCCTGGCATCTCACCCTCGCTTCGATCTCTACGGCGCTGCGCTCGCTGTCAATCCGAAAGCTGAGGTCGATGCCGCTGATGAAGAGAGGATGGCACATCGGAATGAGCTCCGGGGTGCGCTTCGCCCCCATGATCCCGGCTACCTGGGCTACCCCCAATACGTCCCCTTTGGCTATCCCGCCGCTCTTGATCAGCTCCAGGGTCTCGGGCTTCATGTAGACCCTCCCCCGGGCTACAGCCTCCCTCTTGGTCTCAGGTTTGTCCCCTACTTCGACCATCCGCGCCCGCCCTTCGCTGTTGAAATGGGTGAGCTCTCCCATCGCTCCTCACCCCCCTATCTGGGCCATCGCCCGCCCGCTCTCCGCTCTTCCTGCCGCCTCCAGGTAGCTCGCAGGCTTGAGCTGCAGGGCTCTGAAAAACAGCTGGCGCAGCTCTTCTCTGCTCCCCCCGCCCCGCAGCGCCCCCTTGAGGTCGACTTCTCTCCTCTCGAAGAGGCAGGGCCGCAGCTTCCCGTCTGCCGTGAGCCGCAGCCTGTTGCACCTGCCGCAGAAGTGCTCGCTCACAGCGTGGATGAAGCCGATCGTCCCTAAAGCGCCAGGCAGCCGGCAGTATTCTGCAGGGCCGCTCCCCTCGACGCCGACCGCCGGGGCGAGTTCGCCCAATTTCTTTTCGATCTCTTCCCTGACCTCCCGGCAGGAGGCGTAGCTCTCTCCGATCAGCTCCCCAGCTGCACCGATGGGCATGAGCTCGATGAAGCGCACGTGCAAGGGCCTGTCCAGGGTGAGCCGCGCAAATTCCACCCACTCCCCGTCGTTGATTCCCCTTAAGGCCACGACGTTGAGCTTGACGGGCGAAAAGCCCAGCTCCAGGGCCTTCTCTATCCCCTCTAAGACCTGCCTCAGGTCGCCACCCCTGGTGAGCTCCCGGTACCTCTCGGGATCCATGGTGTCAAGGCTGATGTTGAGACGCCTCACCCCAGCATCCTTCAACTCCCCGGCAAGCTTTGAAAGAAGGATGCCGTTGGTCGTGAGGGAGATGTCCTTCACCCCCGGCAGCCCAGCAAGCGCCTCGACGAAGGGGATGAGCCCTTTTCTCACCAGAGGCTCGCCGCCTGTCAGCCGAAACCGGTCAATCCCCAGCTCTAAGGCTGCCTCCGCTATACACAGGATCTCTTCGAAGCGCAGGATCTCTTCGTGTGCCTTCGGCTTCACCCCCTCGGGCGGCATGCAGTAGACGCACCTCAGGTTGCAGCGGTCGGTCACCGAGATGCGCAGATAGTCGATCTTCCTCCCCAAACGGTCCTCCATCGGCCTCATCCTCTCCCTTTATCTTGTGGTTCAGAGACGATCTTCCCGCAATCCCTGAAATCATAACCAGGCAACCTGCTGACAGCCTCTAAAAAATCTCTGTCAGTCAGGATCTCCCGGACCGCTACAACCCCTTTTGCATCCCAAAACTCAAGGGGTATACAGAGATCATAGCGCTCCTCCCCGATCGGCACGAAATCCAACCCTAAGGCCGCGGCCGCTGCCTGGATACCCAACCCGGCATCAGCGCTTCCAGAGGCTACAGCCACGGCAACAGCCATATGAGTGTATTCCTCGCGGTCATATCCTGAGATCTCCTGAGGAGATATCCCTTCTTTGCGCAGAAGGTAATCCAAAAGCAACCTTGTGCCGGAGCCGCGCTGCCTGTTGACAAAGCGCACACCCGCCCTGGTTAGGTCTCCAAGCCCGGAAAGCCCCAAGGGATTCCCTCGGGGCACCATCAGCCCCTGGATGCGGTAGGCAAGGTTAACGAGCACAGCCCTCCCGTCACCCAAGATCCTCTTCACAAAGGGGAGGTTATACTCGCCAGTTTCCTCGTCCAGAAGATGAATCCCTGCCAGATGCGCTTCCCCCCGTTTCAGGGCAGTCAGCCCGCTCATGCTCCCCACATGGCTGGAAACGAGCCGAAACCCGGTGCTCTTTTCTCTCATAAAGCTGGCGATCATATCCAAAAGGGGGTCATGGCTCCCAACTGCGACAACTGTGTTTTCGATCTCGTCGGGAGAGCGAAGGAGCTCCACATCCACCTCTGTTCCAGCTGGGTATCCCTCCGAAAGGCGGGGTACCCTCAGGATCCCATCCGCCTGAACCAGCGAGGTGACGGCACCGGCGCCGCGAGGCAGAGTATGTACAACCACCCTATCCCCTACGCGGCCCAGCTTCACCCTGATGAACTCCTCAGCACCCAAAGGGGATACGATCTTGCGGCTGACGACCGCCTTGATCTGGGGCCTCTTAGGGAGAGGAAGGCCGCGTTTGCGGTAAATCACCGGACGACCAAAGAGCTCAAAGGCGAGCGCAGCAGAAACAGGATATCCGGGCACGCCGAGTGCCGGCTTCCCCCGAATGGAGCCCAGGATCACCGGCTTGCCGGGGCGGATGGCCACGCCATGCACATAGACCTCACCCAGCTCCCGAAACAGGGATTCAGTAAAGTCCTCTCTACCGGCCGAAGATCCAGCGATCACAGCCAGAAAATCTGTTCTTTCCAGATACTCAAGAATTGTCTCCTTTAAAAGCTCGTAATCATCCGGGGTAGGGGGAGCATAGACCGGTTCTCCACCCCACTCCTCCACAAGCCCTCCCAAAACCCTGCTGTTGGACTCAGTGATCATTCCTGGCTTTAAAGGTGTTCCGGGTGGGACGATCTCGGTACCGGTTGGAATCAGAGCAACCCGCGGCTTGGGGTATACCTCGACCTCTGTAACGCCTGCAGTGAGCAATCCCCCGACGTCGTAGGGCCGGATCTCTTGGCGAGCGGGAAGAACCATCTCGGTCTCAATGAAATCCTCCCCTACCACCCGCACGTGCTGCCAGGGTACAGCAGGGGCGATGATCTCCACGCTTTCCTCTTCCGTAAAGTGAACATCCTCGATCATGATCACGGCATTGCATCCCTCGGGAAGAGGATCTCCCGTGTCAACCACAAAGGCCTGGATTCCCAGGCGCAGGCGCAAAGGAGAAGTGTCGTTCGCCCCAAAGGTGTCCGCTGCATTCACAGCAATTCCATCCATCGCAGCTGCGTGATAGTGAGGAGAAGAAACCGCGGCAAAAACAGGCGAAGCAGTGACCCTTCCCCGCGCCTCTTCCACAGGGATCTTCTCAGGCCTTCCAGGCTCCAGGGCGCCGATCTCCTGCAGTTCAGAGAGATACCGCTCCAAAGCCTCTTCCAGCGGGACATTCTCCAGGTAGCGCTGTCTTGCCGATCTCATAAAGATCCTCCCAGCCCTCTATTCTGTAGAGCCAAAGAATCACGCCTTACAAGGCATAGTCCGTTCCGAACAGATACACATCCACCTCGGCGCCTGCAGCAACACCTTCGCTCTCCAAAGGGATGCGCACCAGACCATCTGCCTCCACCATCGGCCTTAAGAGGCCGGATTCCCCCAGGATCGGGTCAGCATACAGCCTTTCCTGCTCCCGTCTGAGCTTTACCCGGATGTATTCCTCTCTTCCGGAAGCTGAGGCGAGGCTTCGGGTAAGCACAGCCCTTACAGGCAAATCCCCCTCTTTGCGCTTTTTATAAGACCCAAACCGGAGGAGAGGTGCGACGAGCAGTTCAAAGGAGATCATGGCTGCTGCAGGGTGACCGGGCAATCCAAAGACAGGCTTTCCGGCTACGACCCCCCCAAGGGTTGGCTTTCCGGGCCTGATGGCCAGCCCGTGGAAGATGAGCCCGGGCTCGCCCAAAGATGCGATAATTTCTGCAGTGTGATCCCTTGTCCCAACTGAGCTGCCGCCGGAGATGAGGACGACGTCGTTCTCCTCGCATGCTACTCTCAGCCTTTCGTCCAACAGAGCGGGATCGTCCCTGACCACTCCATAAAGCCTCGCATCCCCACCCAGAGCCTTGACCTGCCCGTACAGGGTATAACTGTTGACATCCCGCACCTGGCCGGGAGACGGCTTTTCGTCCGGCGGTACAACCTCGTCGCCAGTAGAAATGATGCCAACCCGCAGGGGAGCAAAAACTTCGACGCTAGTCTCCCCCAGAGCTGCCAGGTAACCGAGATCCTGCGGACGGATCAAGTGATCAGCCGGGAGGACCTCTTCTCCCGCCTTCACATCCTCATCAGGAAAGATCACATTCTCGCCTGGGGCTACCGATCTCGTGACTTCGATTAACCCCTCACCCACTTGTTCTGTATACTCTGCCATGACCACAGCATCAGCCCCTGGCGGCAGCATCCCTCCTGTGGAGATCCGCATCGCTTCGCCGATGCCGATCCCCCTCTGAGGAGCGCACCCCATCCTGATTTCCCCAGCAACAGCTAAGAGAGAGGGAATCCCCTCGCTCGCCCCAAAGGTATCCTGCGCCCTAACAGCGTAGCCGTCAACCGTAGAGCGGGGAAAGCCTGGGATGTTTTCCCTGGCCACAACAGGGGACGCCAGCCTCCTTCCAAGGCACTCCACAAGAGGTCTTCGCTCTTTCTGACGAAGCTCATCGGGAAGGTATCTGGCCATTTCCGCTCGAGCTTCCGCAACGGTGAGAACTTTAAAAAGCTCTACTCCCATAGCCGATTCTCCCTCAATGAAAACAACCCAGGGCGCAGTCCTTTATCTTGATCTTCAAGGCGTTGCATGCATCCCCGATGACCTTGGGGTCTACTCCAAGGGTTTCAGCAAGCTTCCTGGCCTCTGGACAGGTGATCTTCCCCTCAGGAGCAGCCTTCAGCAGGGCCTCCCTGATGCGGGGATCGATGTCCTTGCCCTCACACGGTCTCATCCTCTCTCCCCTCCTCGCTATATTAAAACTAAGGTGCGCCTCCCACCTGGAGAGGCGCACCTTCTTCTCAAAGAAGAAACTCCTTTCCAAGGTTGGGAGGTACCCGGGTTTCCCCGAACACCCTACGGCAGCCACACAACAGATAGCTGCCTGCGTTTAGCCACCATAGCGGCAGGGAGAACAGCCAGCCGCCTTAGGTAAGCTAAATCGGAGCCTTCCCAAATATTCAGTTTTTCAATAATAGTATTTCGCCGCGATCCTTGGAAAACCTCTTTCCATCTTCAAAAAGTTACAAAAATTTTTTTAGGAAAGAGGTTGCATGCTGTCCCTGTAGATCGCCCTCACGACATCCTCTGTGGCCTTGATCGGAGCCATGCTCAAGAGGACATCCAGGGACGGGGTGCCGAATGTCAGCTTCGTAAGTTTGTCGATATCGGCTTCGGTATATCCGCAGTCCTTCAGCTTCTCGGTGACACCCACTGCGAACAGCCACTTCTCGACACCTGCTGCGCACTTCTCCGCCTCGCCAGGTACTCCCTTAAGGCCGGGGACAATGGGAGCATAGAGAGCAGCCAGTATCTCCGGAACAGCCGGATAGGTGTATTTGATCACAGCCGGCAGCAGCATGGCTAGGCCGAGGCCGTGCGGCAGATCCGGCTTGACGGCGCTCAACGGGTGCTCCATCGCATGGGTGAAGTGAAGGAGGCCGTTGTCAAAGCAGATGCCGGCGATCATCGAGGCGTAGAGGAGATAGTACCTTGCCGTGAGGTCATCAGGATGCGCAACTGCCTGAGGGAGGTAGCGGGAGATCAACCTTACAGCTTCGATCCCCGTCATCAAGACATAGGGGCTCGTCACCAGCGAAGTGCAGGCCTCATTGACATGGTTGAGGGCGTCAACCGCTGTATACCGCGTCTGGTTCGCAGGAAGCTTGGTCATGATCGAGGGGTCGTCGATGGCAAATGTTGGATAAATAGCCTCTGAAACCAGGGCAGGCTTGTACTCCAGTTCGGGTATGCTTGCCACTGCGAATCTGTCAACCTCTGTACCGGTCCCGTGGGTTGTGTTGATGGCGATGATCGGTATCGCCTTATCAGCAGCGAACTTAAAAGTGTAGAGGTCACGTGCGTTATACTTGGCGTTGTCCGGATGCAGCAGGACGGCACAGCTTTTGCCTGTGTCGATGGGGCTTCCGCCGCCGATGCCGATAACTGCCTTGGCGCCGAGTTCCTTCCCCATCTTCACCGCTTTATCGATCCCGTCGACGGTAGGATTGGGTATCACTTCATCGAAGACAACATAGGCGATTCCCCGCTTCTTCAAGACAGGCTCCAGCACATCCCAAACTCCGGTGACCTTATAGACGGTCTTGTCGGTTGTGATCAGGACCCTGTCTATCCCCTCTTTTTTCATCCAGTCAGCGATGTCGTTGACCTTCTGGAGAGCCCCCACGCCGAAGTAACACATCGTGCGGGTGCGGACCTCCACCACCTGGTTAACATTCATCTTTGTTTCCCAGAGCATTAACGATTCGACCTCCTCAAAATTTTTTCATCTCCATCCTGGTTCATCCTTCCGAGACTCCACAGCCACTCCACAAACCGCCCTATCACCTCCTGAAGTTCTTTCTCCTCCATTTTTCAAGCCAAGCAAAATACATGCCTGTAAGCTTTCGATGCTTGAAACCTCTAAGAAATAACCTTCCCGTCCTGAGGAGGATTATGAAAACAAGCAACTAAAAAGACGAGCGATTGCCGCTAAAGCGGCAATCGCTCGCAAAAACACGTCAACATCTCACGCTATCCTGTACAACGGAACAGCGTCAATTCTTGCCGCAAACCTGTAACGCAGCTCGCTTTTCCGGAAGTTCGCCGTTCGTCTACTTCCGCAGATGGCTGCTGGCCAAGGCTCTCCCGGTTTTTTTCCTGCGGCAGTCAGGACAAAGGTTCTCTTTCGGAATCTCCAGGCCAAGCCGTTTCTCCATATAGTCCAAAAGTGTCTGAGGTATGAACGGCCTCCCGCACTCCTCGCATCTCTTCATCTCGAAAGTCTTGTTCCAGATCTCATATTTGCCCGGCATTGTCGTAATCTTGATGGCTCCAGTCGGGCAAACCTGGGCGCATGCGCAGCAGCCGATGCAGTCAGGGGAGGGCTCGTCGTAGGGTGTGGCGATTCTCTTCTCGGTCCCCCGCAGGACGGCGGAGATGGCGTTCGCCCCTAACTTCTCGCAGGCCCTCACACACAGCCGGCACAGGATGCAGCTCTCCTCCGGATCTACAGGGGTGACCTCACCTGGTCGCCCATACTCCTCGTAGAGCTTTCTCATGTATTCGCTGTTGGGAGCCCGCCTGTACAGAAGCATGATGATGTTGCGCCTGATCCTCTCGATCTCCGGGGTCGTCGTCTTGACCTCGATCTCGCTGTTGATGGGGTACGTGCAGGACGCCACCAACCGTGTCCTCTCTCCCTCTCTGACCTCCACGATGCACATCCGGCAGATCCCCTGCCCTCCGAAGGCCTCATGATAGCACAGGGTGGGAATGTGGATCCCCTCTCTCCTTGCCACCTCCAGGATGGTCTCCCCCGCTGCCGCTTCGATTTCCTTGCCGTCAATCTTGATCTTCATCCTCCCACCCCCTATTTCACCTTGACTGCTTGGAAGTTGCAGTTGTCGATGCACTCGCCGCACCTGATGCACTTCAGCGGGTCGATGACATGGGCCTGCTTCTTATCTCCCGTTATGGCACCGACAGGGCATCTGCGCCGGCAGCGGCCGCATCCGGTGCAGAGCTCCGGGTCGATGTAGAACTCTGTCAGGTCCTTGCAGACCCCGGCAGGACACCTGTGGTCAACGATGTGCGCCAGGTATTCGTCGCGGAAGTATTTCAATGTAGAGAGAACGGGGTTCGGAGCCGTCCTCCCGAGAGCGCAGAGAGAGGCCTGCTGCAGGGTTGTCCCCACGCTCTCCAATAGTTCCAGGTCTTCCAGTTTTCCCTTCCCCTCGCAGATGCGGGTCAGGGTCTCCAGCATCAGGCTGATCCCTTCCCTACAGGGGACGCATTTGCCGCAGGATTCCCCTGCCAGGAAGTTTACGTAGTAGCGGGCGACCTCCACCATGCAGGTGCGGTCGTCCATCACGATGAGCCCCCCTGAGCCCATCATCGAGCCGGCTGCTGTAAGGGAGTCAAAATCGACCTCGAGATCGAGCAGGCTCTCCGGAATACAGCCACCAGAGGGGCCGCCAGTCTGCACAGCCTTGAATTTACGCCCTTTTTGGATGCCTTCCCCGATCTCGTAGATGATCTCCCTGAGGGTCGTCCCCATCGGGACCTCTACCAGCCCGGTGTTGACCACCTTGCCCACGAGGGAAAACACTTTGGTTCCTTTGCTCCCCTTGGTGCCGATGGAGGCAAAAGCCTCAGCGCCCTGGTTGATGATCACAGGGATGTTTGCCCATGTCTCCACATTGTTGATCACCGTGGGCTGCCCCCAGAGACCCCTCTCGGCTGGAAAGATGTACTTGTCCCTGGGCTCTCCGGGGTTCCCCTCGATCGAGGCGATCAGGGCTGTTTCCTCGCCGCAGACAAACGCCCCTCCCCCTCGCACGATCTCGATATCAAAGTCCAAGCCGCTCCCTAGAATGTTCTTCCCCAAAAACCCATGTTTCCTGGCGTCCTCGATCGCCCTGCCGAGGTGGTGCACAGCAAGGTCATATTCGTCGCGGACGTATATGAACCCGGCAGAAGCCCCGATAGCATGGGCGCAGATGATCATCCCCTCAAGCACCGAATGGGGGTCTCCTTCCATGATGCTGCGGTCCATGAAGGCTCCCGGGTCACCTTCGTCCCCATTGCAGATCACGTATCGGGGGGTGCGGTTTACTGCCGCACAGGCCTTCCACTTGAGGCCTGTAGGGAATCCCCCACCGCCGCGGCCGCGCAGCCC
>JBNATO010000066.1:0-10023 GCA_049701555.1 Thermacetogeniaceae bacterium
AGTCTATGATCTTCTCTTCCGTTTCGGGATCGACCGCGGAGAGACAGTCATCGATGAACGGATGAGCTTTAGTGTGCACCAGTTCGAGAATCTTATCCAAGGGGTAGACAGGCCACTTGACGCGGATAAAGGTCTTCTCCCCGCCCACCTTGCGGTTGCGGGAAAGCCCGCAGTAGCTACATGAGGCCCGACAGCCCCCTTGATATGTGAGCAAGAGGTTGAGACATGCGCACTTCGCCCCGCGCAGAAAGCGGCCTTTTTCCAGCCCCAGGCAGATCGCTCCTGCCAAGCTCGTCTGGACATATTCCGGGCTTTCCTTGAACATATCCATCACAATTCCCCCAGCAATTTTCTTCCGAAACGAGGGTCGGCTTCGCCAGACCCATCCGATTTCAGCCGCAGTCACCGGGCAGCGCCGCATCCTGCAGCGTCACCAGGGAGACGCTCCTCTCTCCCCGAAACAGCTGCCCAAATGGCCTCGTAGAAATCCTCCGGCCTGATCCCAGGGATGTTCACTCGGCGCTCTTCAAAGAACGACATCACCCTCTGGCGAAGCTCCTCAGGCTTGGTGGAAGCATTCTTGAGATAGGCCTCGAAGTCGAGGATGCTCCTCTCCGGACAGGCAAAGAAGTCCCCCGTGATCATCACGCTCTTGATGCGCCGCCTCTCCCTGTCATGGAGAAGAGACACCCTGATCAGCCCGCCAGGAGCCTTGTGATCAACGGTTTTCAGCCTGCTGTCTTGGTGATATGCCCGCTGGCCGCGGATCCATTCCTCCGACTGGAAGTAAGGCAACTCCCGCTCCAGCATCTCCCTCTCCCTATCGCTCAGCTCACCAGGTTCAAGAGCGATCCCGAGCACCTCCGAGAAGCCCTCAGCCATCGCCTTCTTTACCTCCGACAGAGGCGGCAGAAAGCCCAACACCTCTCGGAGGGAGGTGACTCTCTCCTTGAAGCTCTGAACCTGCTTATCCTCCAGCTTCTTGACCGGGAGCTTCAGGCACCTGATCATGGTGTCCACATCGAAGTCGACCAAAACAGTCCCGTGAAATAGGACAGCGTCGCCGATCTCAGTCCCGCCCGTGCCGGATATCTTGCGCCCATCAACCTCTATGTCGTTCAAAGGCCGGTAGCGCGCCCTCACACCCAGCATGGCCAGCCCGGCGACGGCGCTCTCACAGAAAAGGCGGTACATTTCCTCGAGCTTCGCCGGGATATAAGGCTTGCCTTTGAGGGCAAAGATCTCCCAACCGAGAACACCATCATCCATGTAGATCGCCCCACCGCCGGAGATACGGCGGTTGATCTCGATCCCGTGGCTACGGCAGTAATCCTCTTCGACCTCCAGCTCGACAGCCTGGTGATATCCAACCAGTGCGGCAGGGGGCGAAAACGCAAGAAAGTGAAGGGTATCAGGGACCCAGCCCCTGCTCCGGGCGGTGAGGATCACCTTCTCCAAGGCCATATTATGGGCGGCAGGGAGGGCGCCGGTATCGAGCAAGCGCCAGGTGCTCTTCACGAGACAAACCCCTCTTCCATCTCCATCCTCTCCTGTTCCCTGACCCATTCCCTGTAGTCCTCAGGACGCATCAGAGAATCTAGCTCCGAAGGGTCTTCGAGCCTAACCCTGATCAGCCAACCATCTTTGTAAGGATCCCTGTTCACTCCCTCAGGGTCAGCAGCCACTCCAGAATTTACCTCTATAACCTCCCCCGTCACCGGCGCAACCAGCTTCCCAACCCACTTCCCGGACTCGATCGAGCCAAACCCCTCTCCCCGCTTTATAAAACTCCCCACAGAAGGCAACTCCAGATAGATAACTTCGCCCGTCGTGCTCTGCCCGTAAGCTGTCAGGCCGATCACCGCCTCGCTGCCTTCCACCTTAACCCAGTAATTGTTCCTGTCGTACAAAAGGTCTTGGGGAATATCCTGTTCTCTGGCCATACCTCTTCCTCCCATGCCGGTTATCCGTTCGAAGCCATCTCTGCCAGCAGGTCGTCGCTCCACTCATGCCCCAAATACGCCCTGCGAAGCTCCTCGCTCAACCCGCTGTTCCCTATGACCTCCAGCTCAGCAATCCTCCCTTCTTTGAGCAGCAGCAGAAGCATCCGGCTTCCGCAAGGGCGTTCCATGAGATAAACCCCTTCAGCGATCTTCACCCTCCTGTATGCCGACCTCCTCCCAGGAAGGGACAGCCATTCCGGGCTGGAGAGGCGGGCGCCGACCCTGCTGGCCACCTCCAGCATCTCAGCATCAGGCTGGCGCGGCGTGAGCTTGCCAAATTCCTTCGAAAAACCATCGATCAGGGCAGCAGCCAGTTCGTCATGGCTCGGAAGAACGTCAAGCCAGTCTGCCAAGACGGTCATGTGCATACGCATCGCTACAAGCAGGCGCTGCCTGAAGAAGCTATCGGGAAGGCGGAGCACCCTGCTCATCGCCCTGAAGTCGAAATCGATCAGGATATTGCCCACATATGCCACGCACTCGCCAATGTCGCCGGATGCGTTCCCGGAACACTTGCGGCCATCAGCCACGATGTCCGCAGGAGCTTTCAGCTCCGCTGGAACTCCAAACCGCCTGTAGGCCTGGATGGCCGGTTTGAGAAATCTCCTGTAAAAGCTCTCCCTGCGCAGCGGCAACACAGGGTTGTCCCGATGGAGCACCAGCTGAAAGAAGACCTGATCGCTATCCAGATAAACCACTCCGCCGCCGGTCTCTCTCCTCACCAGAGGGATGCTCTCCTGGCGGCAGTATTCTGTGTTGATCTCCTGCTCTAAGTCGTCATGCAGCCCAAGGCAGACATAGGGAGTGAGGGGGTAGCAGATGATCAATCCCTCCCTGCCCAGGTAAGCCAGGGCGTGATAATAGGCCTGAGACTCCCACCAGCTGACTCCCCCCAGGTTGTAGAGATCCACCGCCGCTCACCCCCTTTGGGCCCAGCTCATCCGAAGAGTTCGTCGCCGCTCTTGAATTCCAGCCCCGGATGGTTATCAAAGCGCACCACTCCGACAACAGCCTTCCCCTTAACAGCCTTCTTGACTTCTGCCGTCCCCTCAACCCCAAAACCGCCGCACAGCTCAATGGCTGTAACTCCTTCCTCGACGAGCTTTTCCGCCGCCTTAACAGCCGCCCTGTAGTCACTCACACCGACCACGGTCAGTTCCACCACAGGGGTCTGCACCACCGCCCTGTGCTTCTCAGGGTCAGCCTCAGGCGCCACGAAGATAAACGCCGCTTTCAGCGCCATTCCTCACACCTCCGTTTCGAATTTCCCGCCATCAACCGATGGCCTCCAGGAGCAATTCGCTGATATCCATGACTCTAACAGCCAGGCCAGCCTTGCGGATAGCTGCGCTGAGCATCTGCTCGCACTGCTGACAGGAGGATACAACGACGGTCGCCCCTGTCTCTCTGATCTCTTGCACCCGCAGTTCGGCGATCTGTAACGCCAGCTCAGGGTCCACGCTCTGGAGGTTGCCGCCTCCCCCGCAGCAGAGGGAATCTTCCCTGCTGTGGCTCAATTCCACAAACTCAATCCCCGGGATGCTCCGGATGATTTCCCTCGGAGCCTCGAAGATGCCGCTGTTGCGCCCCAGGTCACAAGGGTCGTGGTAGGTCACCACCTCGTCCAGCTCGTTCAGCTCAAAACGTTTCTCCCTGAGAAGCCTGGCCAGGTACTCTGTCGAGTGCAGGATCTCCAGCTCGTATCCCGCCAGTTCCTTCTGGTACTCATGCTTCCAGACATGGTAGCAGGAGGCGCAGCTTGCCACCAGCGTGTGTATCCCCAGTTCCTTTATCTTTGAGACGTTGTGTCTGATGAATTCCTCAGCATCACCGGCAAAACCCGTGCTGAAGAGCGGAAAACCGCAGCACCACTCTTCCCCGCCCAATGTCGTGAAATCCACACCGGCAGCCATCATGAGCTGCGTTACAGCAAGGGGTATCTGTGCCGCCTGGGGGAAGAAGGAGGAAACACACCCCACAAAGTAGCACACCTCGGCACCAGGCTTGAGCTCCAGACCTTCCGGCTCCTCATCAAGGTCCTGTGCCCACTCCAGCCGCTCGGCGTTGTCGAAAGAAGAGATGTTCTTGCGCGCCAGGAGGTTTTCCCTGAGCGCTTTATAGGCCTCTGGAGCCCTCCCCATCTCAGCAATGCGCTTGCGCAGCTCCAACCACATCGCCCTGGTGTCTATGCGCGTCGCACAGACCTCGGCGCAGGCGCCGCAGAGGGTGCACTGGGCGACCCTTTGCACAAACTCGCTGCTGAGAGCCTTCTTATTCCCTTTGGAAAAGATCTCCTTCGCCAGGGAGATCTTCCCTCTGGGAGCAGCAGACTCCCAGCCGATCACCTGGTAGACCGGGCAGGAGCTCCGGCAGTAACCGCAGCGCCCGCAGATCAGCGCTTCCTTTTCCAGAGCTGTGAAAAAGTTCTTCCTTTCTGCGGCCATCAGCGCCCACCCCCTCTCAAAAGGCGCCTGATCCCGGCCAGAACGTTCATCCCGATGCTGAAATTAAAGGGATTAAGTAGGGTAGGCCACCAATAAACCTTTCCAGGGTTCATGATCCCCTTGGGATCGAGCCTTCTCTTCCTCCCCCTCAACTCCTCGAGCTCTGAGGGCTTGTAGATCCGCCCGAGATAGGGGGTATTCCAAAGACCCACGCCGTAGGGGCAGCCGCCGTGCCGGTATCCCACGTCCTGGATCTTCTTAACAAGGCTGAGATCCAGGATATACTCAAAGGTCTTCGTCTCATCTGCAAAGAACATTGTCATGACGATGATCCTCTCAGGCGTTGCCACATGCCCGTACGAGCACATCTCCACACCGTGCTTCTCTGCCAGTTTCCTGATATCAGCAAGGTACCTCTCAAGGTTGGAAACCGGAAGGAAGACCTCTCCGCCCAGTTCCGAAGGGCCACTCCTCTTGAGCTTGAGCGACCTATACCTATCTTCCCATTCCCTTTCTGCCTCCTCATCCGGAAGCAGGGAGATTCCCTTCCCTTCTGCCACGAGCGAGGCTATGAACTCTTCCGCCCGGGCGAGTTCAGCGTCCTCTCCTTCATAATCAACCGCCAGCAGATAGCCTGAATCCAGGTTGCCCGGGGCAATCCCCTGCCTGAACATCGCCCTCAGGCAGGCATCGTCGGTAAAATGCAGGTTATACGGCATGATCTCAGCCTTGCGGAGGGCATCCAATACCTCGATAATTCCCGGCGTCTTCGGGGAGTGCAGCAGAAAGTGCTTCATCGGCGTTCTCCTTCGGATTTCGATAACAAGTTTAGTTATTATCCCCAGAGTCCCCTCAGAAGCCGCGAACCATTCAAGAGGTGGATCGGTATCCGCGCTCACCCGGCGTATCTCCCCGCTTGGCAGAACAACCTCCGCCCATTTGACCTGGGAAAGGAAGTGCCCATACTTCAGGCTGCCGATGCCGTACCCCATCATGCAGAGCCAGCCGGCAATGCTCGAAGCCGGTGCACTGCTGGGCACAGACTTCGGCGCATACCCCCTGGAGTTCAGGTATCGCTCCAGCTCCCACCACGTCGTACCAGCCTTCACCGTGACCGTCATCCCGCCCTCATCGAGTTCCTCAACACCCCGGAGCAGGTTGAGGTCGATCACGATCCCTCCCCTGACGGGGATGGAATCGAAGTAAACGGTGGAGGCACCCGCACGAGGGGTCACAGGAATCCTCGCCTCAGCCGCTATCCGTAGGATCTCTGCGATCTCCTCAGCCCCCTTGGGGCGTACCACAAGATCCGGGATCGTTTGAAACAGGGGGTCTACCAACAGCGCCGGAACAGGTGCGAGATCGCGGCTGTACAGGGAGCGCTCAAACAGAGAGTCGGTCGCACGCTCACCGCACAGCTCCTTTATCCGACGCAGCGCTTCTTGCTTCTCCATCTCTTCCTTATCCCCCATCCTATCCAGCCAGCCGTGAAGCCGCCGAGCCTATTTAACATGCTTCTCGATCTCGCCCCTGAGCCAGGGCTCCACCTGCTCGCCATGGAGCAGCTTGCTCAACCCTTCGGAGAGGTTGTCAGGCTCCATCACGGCAACCCACCCCTCGCCGTAAGGATCAGCGTTCAACGGCTTGGGATTAGCAGCCAGAGCCTTGTTGACCTCGACCACCTTCCCGCTCATCGGGACCACCACCTTCCCCGCCCATTTGCCAGACTGCAGGGTGAAGAGGGTCTTCCCTTCTTCCATCACTTTGCCTGCGCGGGGCAACCGGATAAAGGTGATCTCTCCGGCAAGCTGCTGCATAAAATCGGTTATCCCGATCCGGATCCGGTTCCCCTCAACTCTGACCCAGGCATGATCGGTGGTGTAGTAAAGATCGTCCGGCATCTCATATTTGTCTATCTTAGCCAACTTCTTTCGCCTCCTATGCTCTTAACGCAGTTTTGCTGAGCTTCACCATTGCTCTCTTGCCGCCGCTACTCCTCAAACTCGTCCAACGCCTTCATAACAGTCGTCGCCAGGTAGGCCATCGCCGGTGAACCGCCAAATGCCACAGCAACCGCTGCTGCCTCCAAAATCTCCTCTCTCGTCGCCCCTTCCTCCAAGGCCTGCTTGATGTGGAGCGTCATGCAGTATTCACACCTGGCGTAGAGGGCGATCGCCAGCCCGATCAGCTCCTTGTATTTCCTCTCCAGCTCGCCCTCGACATAGGCCGCTTGGTCCATCTGCACAAAGGCAGCGGAAAGCTCTGGAGCATCATCACCCAGCTTTGCCATCCCTTCCCAAATTCCTCAAGCATCTCCCGTGGATCCTTTGCCATCGCAATCTACCCCCATTCCGAATATCTTCTGTCAAGATTAGATGAAGATTTTATGCGGTTTCTCGATCAGATCGATCAGAACCTTTAAAAACTCCGCCGCAGGAGCACCGTCGATCACCCTGTGGTCGAAGGCAAGGGAAAGCCCCATCACAGGGCGGACGACGATCTCCCCATCCACAACCACTGGCTTTTCCACTGTGCGCCCAACACCTAAGATGGCCGACTCGGGTTGGTTGATGATCGGTGTAAACCAATCGACCGAACCGTATGCGCCAAGATTGGTGATGGTGAAGGTGCCGCCCGTCAGCTCGTCGGGCTGGAGCTTGTTGCGCCGCGCCCTCTTCGCCAGATCCTTGAGTTCCCTGCTGACCTGGTGCAAGCTCTTCTGATCGGCATTCCTGATCACCGGCACGACCAGCCCGTCCGGCAGGGCAACCGCAACCCCGATGTTGATATCCCTGAGCACCTTGATCTCTTCACCGTCCAGGGTGACGTTCATCCGCGGCTTGATCTGCAGGGCTCTTGCCACGGCCTTGACGAGGAGGTCGGTGATCGAGACCTTGTCTCTCTCCTTGACACCGTCGTTGATGCTCTTGCGCAGCGCAAGCAGCCCGGAGAGGTCAACGCTTGTGTGAAGGGTGACTTTGGGAGCGACTGACCAGCTGTAGGCCATATTGTCCCCGATCGCCTTTCTCATGCCCTCGTAGGGGATGACCTCTAATACCGGGCGCTCATCTGCCGGAGGCACGCCCTCGGCGATCGCCCTCTCCACGTCCTCGCGGGTGATCCTCCCCTCAGGGCCCGTTCCCTTGATCCGCCTGTAGTCAATTCCGTGCTCTTCCGCCAGCTTCCTGGCAGCAGGAGAGATCTTGACCCTCTCGCCAGCAGCCGGTGCACTCGGCCCTGCAGAAGAGACCGCACCAGCCCCAGCTGGGGCTTCAGCAAGAAGGGCTGATATGTCTTCGCCTTCCTCCCCGATAACAGCCAGCAGCGATTCAATCGGAAGCTTTGCCCCCTTTGGAGCAACTATCTTCAGGAGAACCCCATCAACCGGCGCCTCTATGGTATTGGTGATCTTCTCGGTCATGATCTCCACAAGGGGTTCGCCCTTTTTTACACGGTCACCTTCGTTCTTCAGCCACTTGGCGACAGTTCCTGTCTTCATCGTCAGACCCATCTTGGGCATTCTGACCGCTGTTGCCATTCGCTCTTCCTCCTCTTCCAGTTGCTGGTTACTCCTTGCGAGAATATCCCCTGGCAACCGCCTGGCGCAGGAGTAGTTTTATGTCTACGACCCGTGGGCCCTCAAACGTCAATCGAAAGTGCGCCCTATCTCCTCTGTTCACTTCCACTTCTCTCTCGCCATCGAGGGCAATGATACACTGGGATTCGCTGACAGGCACCGTTTCGCCGATCTCCACGCTGCGATAGCTCCTCACCTTGACTGTCTGAATAAGCCCAGGAGCGATCGGCGCCTGGAGAGCGATCCCTCCATCGCCGAATTCCAGAGCAAGCCCTCTCCTCTCCTGAATCCCTACGGGCTCCAGGTTTCCCACGATGGAAGAGATCCCGATGTTATGAGGCTCACCGCGCGTCACTACAGCTTGGCTGATCTTCTCGGAATCCCACACCGCACGAGAGCCAATGAAGGTATCCTTCAAGACCACAGCATCGACCAAGGCTATATCCTGAAGAGCACCGTTTTTGTAGATCTCGATCTTCTTTGTGGGATGGATCGCCTTGCTGTCGCAATACTTTCCTACAGCGACGATCCCCGCAGCAAGCCCGGCTATTGTCCCTTCGACCATCTCCGGAAAGACATTGTTGGTTCCGGTAGAAATGGAAACAAGGGGGACGTCGCCACACCCCTTCGCAACCACACGGTTGGTGCCGTCGCCTCCGAGGACGACCAAACAGCCGACCCCAAGCCTGTTCATCTCTGCTGCCGCCTTGAACGAATCTATCTGCGTCCCAGTCAATTCCATCTCCACCGGGTTTACCTCCAGGGAAAGACGGTGTTGGCTGGAGAGACCATCCACGGCCTTCGGGACAATCCCGTAATAATCCGGCATATAGACAACTTCTTTGACGCCAGCAGCAGCCAAACCGAGCAGAGCGCGGCGCACTATATTGACCTTCTCCTGGTTGTCGAACACCGTTCCGTAAGCCACCAGCCTCCGGATATCCTTACCAGAAGCCGGGTTGGCGATGATCCCTACCACAGCCATCCATCTTCCCCTCTCTCGCTGTTTTTCAATCGAGGTGGGCAGGCTGTGAACCTGCCCACCCCTCATATCCTCGCAATTTAGAACAGCTCTTTAACAGCCTTGATGATCTTCTCTTCGTTTGGCAAATAGGCGTTCTCCAACACCGGGCTGAATGGAATCGGGGTATCTGGCGCAGTCACCCGTTTGATCGGGGCATCCAACAGGTCAAAGCCTTCTTCCGCTACGATCGCTGCGATCTCGCCGCCAAATCCGCTCGTTCTGACAGCCTCGTGGACGATCACCAACCTCCCTGTCTTGCCGACCGATTTCAGGATCGTCTCTTTGTCCAAGGGAACAAGCGTGCGCGGATCAACGACCTCCGCGCTGATCCCCTCTTTGGCGAGTTCTTCGGCAGCAGCCAGAGCCTTCTGCAGCATCCACGACCAGGCCACAATGGTCACATCCGAACCTTCGCGCTTGATGTCTGCCTTGCCCAGAGGAACCACATATTCCCCTTCCGGGACCTCTCCTGTAAGGTTGAGAAGCTGCTTGTGCTCGATGTAGATAACAGGGTTATCGTCCCTGATCGCAGCGATCATCAAGCCTTTGGCATCTGCCGGGTCTCCAGGCATGACGACTTTCAGCCCTGGGATGTGGGTGAACCACGCCTCAAGGCTCTGAGAGTGCTGGGCTGCCGCCGATAACCCGGCTCCGCACGGCGTCCTCACGACCATCGGCAGCTTTGCCTTGCCGCCAAACATATACCTCATCTTGGCGGCCTGGTTGAGGATCTCGTCCATGCAGACGCCCATGAAGTCTATGAACATGATCTCAGCGATCGGCCTCAAGCCCGCAGCAGCCGCTCCCACTGCGCTGCCGACGATAGCCGTCTCGCTGATCGGCGTGTCGATCACCCGCTCAGGCCCGAATTCCTGGTACAAGCCTGCCGTAACGCCAAAGCAACCCCCGAAAATGCCCACGTCTTCACCATAGAGGAAGACGTTTGGGTCCCTCCTCATTTCAACCCGTATACCG
>JBNATO010000067.1:0-10017 GCA_049701555.1 Thermacetogeniaceae bacterium
AAGCCGGGTTTGCGCGTCTATGTCAAGAAGGATGAGATTCCAAAGGTTCTGGGCGGGTTAGGGATCGCTGTGATCTCCACGCCCAAGGGTTTGATGACCGACAAGCAGGCTAGGAAAGAGGGCCTGGGCGGAGAAGTTATCTGCTACATTTGGTAGGGGAGGTTGCACCATGTCGAGAGTGGGACGCCTTCCGGTGGTGATACCGGCAGGAGTAGAGGTAAAGATCGACGGAAATGTTGTGGAAGTCAAGGGTCCAAAGGGTGTCCTGCGCCGTGAAATGCATCCCGATATGCAGATAAGCGTCGAAGAAAACAAGATCATAGTGAGACGTCCCTCTGACGAGAGGCATCACAAGGCCCTGCATGGTTTGACGAGGACTCTTGTTCAGAACATGGTTAAAGGGGTAACTGAAGGATTCGAGCGCAGCCTGGAGCTGGTAGGGGTTGGCTACAGGGCCGCCAAGCAGGGGAGAAAGCTCGTTTTGACCGTTGGTTACTCCCATCCGGTCGAGATCGAACCGGAGGAGGGGCTGGAGATCGAAGTTCCGGCTCCAAACAAGATAGTCGTCAAAGGAATAGACAAGGAGAAAGTGGGTGCTCTTGCGGCGCGCATCAGAGCCGTTCGTGAGCCTGAACCTTATAAGGGTAAAGGCATCAAGTATGAGGACGAAGTCATCAGAAGGAAAGTCGGTAAAGCTGGCGTGAAGGGCAAGAAATAAGGAGTGATGATAGATGCTAAAAAAAGAGCCTCGTTCGGTGTTGCGAAAGCGCAGGCATATCCGTGTTCGCAAGAAGGTCTTTGGGACACCAGAGAGACCGCGTCTCAGCGTTTATAAGAGCCTGAAGCACATTTATGCTCAGGTGATCGATGACACGAGAGGGGTTACTCTCGCCGCTGCTTCGACGCTGTCGCCGGAGATCCGGGAGCAGGTCAACGGGAAGAAGAACATAGAAGCAGCGCGGTTAGTCGGCCGTTTGATAGCCGAAAAGGCAAAGGCGCGAGGCATTACGAAGGTGGTCTTTGACCGTGGCGGTTATAAGTACCATGGACGCCTGGCAGCCCTGGCAGATGCCGCCCGGGAGCAAGGACTGGAATTTTAGGTGAGGGAGGGAGACGTCGTTTGCGCATAGATCCCAATACGCTCGAGTTAACGGAAAAGGTTGTAAGCATTAACAGGGTTGCTAAGGTTGTAAAAGGCGGGCGCAGGTTCAGCTTCAGTGCCCTTGTGGTCGTAGGCGATGGCCAGGGACACGTTGGTGCTGGGCTGGGGAAGGCGGCAGAAGTTCCGGAAGCCATACGGAAGGGGATCGAGGACGCTAAAAAGAACATGATCGAGGTGCCGTTGAAGGGAACGACTATTCCTCATCCTGTGATAGGGGAATTTGGCGCTGGCAAGGTTCTGCTGAAGCCGGCATCTCCGGGTACTGGCGTGATCGCAGGAGGGCCTGTGCGAGCGGTCTTGGAGGCTGCTGGAGTTAAGGATATCCTCACCAAGTCGCTCGGTTCATCCAATCCCCATAACATGGTTCATGCTACCCTTGAGGGGTTGAAGAGTCTTAAGAGGATCGATGAGGTGGCCAGGCTTCGCGGCAAGACGATCGAGGAATTGCTTGGGTAGGGGTGATGGAAATGGGAGCTTTGCGGATAACTCTGGTTCGAAGCCCGATCGGACACTCTAGGAAGCTTAGAGAGGTCCTGCGCACTCTCGGGCTGAGAAAGCTCAACAGCTCTGTGATAAGGAACGATGACCCCACTGTTCAGGGGATGATCAGGAAGGTCAGCCACCTTGTTAGGGTTGAGCCTGTAGATGAGAAGGGAAGGGAGTGAAGAGGATGCGGCTTCACGAATTGGCTCCCGCACCCGGATCACGGTTCGAGCGCAAGCGCGTTGGAAGAGGGATCGGGTCCGGGCATGGGAAGACATCAGGCAGGGGCCACAAGGGGCAGAAGGCGCGTTCCGGCGGCGGAGTGCGTCGAGGCTTCGAGGGCGGCCAGATGCCTCTTATCAGGAGAATCCCCAAGCGCGGTTTTAACAATATCTTTGGTGAAGAGGTTTCTATTGTCAATGTCCGCGATCTGACAAGGTTTTCTCCAGGGACAGTGGTTACGCCGGAGTTGCTTGAGAAGGAGGGGCTTGTAAAGCGCGGTTGTATAATCAAGCTATTGGGGAAGGGTGAACTGGATCGTCCGCTGACCGTTCAGGTTCACCGCGTGAGCAAAGGGGCAGCGGAAAAGGTAGCGGCCGCAGGCGGCAAGGTCGAGGTGATTTAAGTGCTTGAAGCTGTCAGAGCTGCTTGGAAGCTGGAGGACCTGCGGCGAAGGGTGTTTTTCACCCTGTTGATGCTGCTCATCTTCAGGGTCGGGGCTCACGTCCCAGTTCCTAATATCAACCATGCGGTATTGAATAAGCTTCTGTCTGGGGCATTTTTCGGGATATTCGACGTGATCTCGGGCGGTGCTTTTAGAAAGCTCTCCGTTTTTGCCATGAGCATCACGCCATACATCAACGCCTCGATCATCATGCAGCTGCTTACTATAGTGATACCCAGGCTGGAGCAGCTATCAAAAGAGGGCGAGGCCGGGAGAAAGATCATCACACAGTATGTCAGATACGGCACTGTTGTCTTGGGCTTTTTGCAGGCGCTAGGTATGTCTGTGGCTCTTGGCAGACAGGGGGCTATCACCCACCCAGGCATCGGAACCTACCTGTTGGTTTCGCTGACATTGACGGCAGGTACCGCCTTTTTGATGTGGCTAGGGGAAATGATCACCGATAAGGGGATCGGAAACGGGATTTCGCTGATAATCTTCGCTGGAGTCGTCTCGCGGCTCCCTGCTGGGGCTGTGAACATCATTCGTCTGCTTCAGGCAGGAACGATAAGCTATATCAGCGTGATCCTCCTTATAGTCATCGGCCTGCTGGTTATCGCTGGCGTCGTCGCCGTTAACGAGGGGCAACGCCGCATCCCTGTGCAGTATGCGAAGCGGGTTATGGGCCGCAGGGTGTACGGCGGCCAGAGCACCCACATACCCCTGAGGATCAACCAGGCGGGTGTGATCCCGATCATCTTTGCGATGTCGATTCTGGCTTTCCCCGTTCAGATCGCTCAGTGGATCAACCACCCCTGGGCGCGGGCTGTCGCTGACACCTTGAGGTTTGGCACTGCGTTAAACGGCGTGCTTTATTCTCTGCTGATCATCTTCTTTACCTATTTCTATACAGCTATTATTTTCAACCCGATGGATATCGCTGAAAACTTGAAAAAGTATGGGGGCTTTATACCGGGTCTGCGACCCGGCCGTCCCACTGGTGAGTACATCAACCGCGTGCTGACCAGGTTGACGCTGGCAGGAGCAGTTTTCCTGGCGATGATCGCTGTCCTGCCGAACTTTATGGTGGGCATCACCAAGATCCCTAACCTCTATTTCGGCGGCACTGCGCTGCTGATCGTCGTGGGTGTGGCTCTGGAGACGATGAAACAGTTCGAGTCGCATCTCTTGATGCGCCATTACCAAGGGTTTATGAAGTAGCTGGAGGGAGAAATTTGATGAGGCTTTTGATCATGGGGCCTCCTGGTGCAGGGAAGGGCACCCAGGCTGGGCGAATTTCGGAATGCTACGGAATACCGCATATTTCTACCGGTGATATCTTCCGGGCTGCGATCAAGGCAGGAACAGAGCTTGGCATGAAGATCAAGGGGTACCTTGATGCGGGGCAGCTGGTTCCGGATGAAGTGACCATTGAGGTGATCAAGGAGCGGCTCAGAGAACCTGACTGTTCCAAGGGGTTTCTCCTGGATGGGTTTCCTCGCACAATTCCCCAGGCTGAAGCCCTGGACTCCATGCTCAAGGAGCTCGGAACACACCTTGACGCCGTGCTGAACATCGTGGTTTCTAATGATGTTCTGTTGAGGCGCTTGACCGGGCGCAGGATCTGCCGCAAGTGTGGGGCACCCTATCATGTGGATTTTAATCCTCCCGCTGTGCCGGGGGTTTGTGACCGCTGCGGCGGAGAGCTATATCAAAGAAGCGATGACACAGAAGAGACGGTGAGAGAGCGGCTGGATGTCTACACAAGGCAGACTGCTCCTGTGCTGAAATATTATGAGGAGCAGGGGCTTTTGCGAGAGATCAATGGAGAGCTGGAGATCGAGGATGTCTGGCGGGAAATCCAGAGCGTTCTAAGGGGTCTTTGCTGATGATCATCTTGAAATCATCACAGGAGATCGAGTATATGCGGCAGGCAGGGAGGATCACCGCCCTGGCTTTGCAGGAATTGAGCAGGAAGATACGACCAGGGGTCACGACAGCTGAACTCAACAGGTATGCAGAAGAGTTTATTGAAAAAGCTGGAGCAAAGCCTGCCTTTTTGGGATATCATGGATTTCCAGCCAGCATTTGCACTTCTGTGAACAACGAGGTGGTGCATGGCATTCCTGGTTTAAGAAGGTTGGAAAACGGGGATATTATCAGTATTGACATGGGGGCTATCTATCGCGGGTACTATGGAGATGCAGCAGCCACGTTTCCGGTGGGGGAGATCTCGGAGGAGGCAAAGCGGCTGTTGGAGGTAACGGAGAAGGCTCTTTATGAGGGGATCTCCAAGGCTGTTGCAGGCAACCGTGTCGGCGATATCTCCGCTGCAGTGCAGTCATATGTGGAAAGGCATGGGTTTCACGTCGTAAGGGACTATGTTGGGCACGGGATCGGGCGGAACATGCATGAGGAGCCTCAGGTGCCTAATTTCGGCAAACCGGGCGTAGGGCCGCGGTTGCAGCCGGGAATGGTGCTCGCCATCGAGCCGATGGTGAACGTCGGAACGCATGAGGTCGTCGTAATGCCGGATGGGTGGACTGTGGTGACAAAGGATGGGAGCCTCTCCGCTCACTTTGAGCATACGGTGTTGATCACTGAAGGTGAGCCGGAGATCCTGACCCTGCCCTGAGATGCGGGTGAAAGTTAGGCATGAGCGAAAATGAACACGTGTTTAAAATAGGCCAGCTCGTCTGTTCGAAGTGTGGGCGTGACCGGGGCAACTTCTATCTGGTGTTTGAAATCATCGATGACAAGTTCGTCTATCTCGTTGACGGCAATAAGCGCAGGATGGAGAACCCCAAACGAAAGAATGTGAAGCACCTCAGGGGTTTCCCGGAGGTAGCTGAGGAATTGGCTGATAAGTGGGAGTCCGGGAAACCAGTTCCGAACAGCGAGGTGCGGAGAGTCATCGCTTCTTTGAAAAAACCCTATGTTAGCAAAGATTCTGATGTGAGGGGGTAGTGAAATGGTATGTCCAACTCCAAGCCAGATATGATCGAAGTTGAGGGCACCGTGGTCGAGGCCTTGCCCAATGCCATGTTCAGGGTAGAACTGGCAAATGGGCATAAAGTGCTGGCCCATGTCTCGGGCAAGATCAGAATGAATTTCATTCGAATTCTGCCCGGAGACCGTGTGACTGTGGAGCTTTCACCCTATGATCTCAGCAGGGGACGAATCGTCTATCGTTTTAAATAATTGTAACCCGATTCTTGAAATTAATGCACCTAGAGCATAGAATACCAAGGAGGAAATCGCCATGAAAGTGAGGGCTTCGGTGAAGCCGATTTGCGAGAAGTGTAAGGTCATCAAGAGAAAGGGCAAGGTTATGGTTCTTTGCGAGAACCCTAAGCATAAACAAAGACAGGGTTAAGAGCCTGCACGTCATAGCAAGGAGGTAGAGGGATGGCAAGAATCGCGGGTGTCGATTTGCCGCGCGACAAGCGGGTGGAGATCGCCCTTACTTACATTTACGGCATCGGGCGATCGACTGCGAAGGAAGTTATTCGCAAAACGGGAATTGACCCTTCGAGAAGGGTGAAAGACCTCACAGAGGAAGAGGTTGCCAAACTTCAAGAGGTTATCGAAAAAGAGTATAAAGTAGAAGGCGACCTGCGGCGTGAGGTCTCTATGAACATCAAGCGGCTGATCGATATCGGCTGCTATCGTGGGCTGCGCCACCGCAGGGGCTTGCCGGTGCGCGGCCAGCGGACGAGGACAAACGCCAGGACGCGAAAGGGACCTCGCCGGACGGTCGGAGTAAAACGCAAGAAGTAGAAGGAAAGGGAGGAAGAAAGTGGCTAAGAAGACTGCTAGGCCAAAGCGCAGAGAGAAGAAAAACGTTGAGTACGGTATCGCTCATATCAAGTCTACCTTCAATAACACCATAGTGACGATCACCGATACCGCCGGGAACACCATATGCTGGGCAAGCGCTGGCACTGTAGGTTTTAAGGGAACAAGGAAGGGGACACCGTTTGCAGCCCAATTGGCGGCAGAAACAGCTGCAAAGGCAGCGATGGAACACGGGATGAAGCAGGTTGAAGCTCATGTTAAGGGGCCCGGCGGAGGGAGAGAGGCTGCCATCAGGTCGTTGCAGGCAGCTGGGCTGGAGGTCAGTGTCATCAAGGATGTAACCCCGATACCTCACAACGGCTGTCGTCCGCCCAAGCGACGTCGGGTCTAATTACAGTTTGGTGTAAGGAGGTTTTTCTCTATGGCAAGATATACAGGGCCAGTCTGTCGCCTTTGCCGCCGCGAAGGTATCAAGCTCTATCTGAAGGGTGACCGCTGCTACTCTGAGAAGTGCGCTATCGAGAGGCGCAACTATCCTCCTGGGGATAGGGGGCAGGTGCGGCAAAAATTGACAGAGTATGGTCTGCAGCTCAGAGAGAAGCAGCGAGCGCGGCGGATCTATGGGGTTTTGGAGAGGCAGTTTAGGCGCTACTTCGAGATGGCTGAAAGGCAGAAAGGGATCACAGGAGAGAATCTGCTGCGGATCCTGGAAAGGCGCCTCGACAATGTTGTCTACAGGTTAGGTTTTGCTGCATCCCGGGCTATGGCGCGTCAGCTTGTGCGGCACGGCCATATAACGGTGAACGGGAAGCGGGTAGACATCCCGTCTTACTTGGTGCGTATTGGAGATGAGATAGCGGTCGCCGAGAAGAGCAGGGACCTGGTGCTTTTCAAGGAATTGATCGATGCTGCTGCGCATAGGACGGTTCCGCCATGGCTCGAGGTTGACTTGGAAGGGATGCGAGGACGGGTCGTCGCTTATCCAGCGCGCGAGGATATCGATGTCCCCATCAAGGAGCACCTGATCGTCGAGTTCTATTCTAAGTGATGTTCCCAGCCGCTTGCTAATAAATAGGTGTTCCAAGATTAGGAGGTTTTTGTGATGTTGGAACTTGAAAAGCCTCGCATTGAGTATGTGGAAAGGAATGAAGACGGAACTTATGGTAAGTTTGTTGTGGAACCCCTTGCGAGGGGCTACGGCATCACGTTGGGCAACAGCCTGAGGCGGGTTCTCCTCTCCTCTCTCCCTGGTGCGGCTGTTACTTCGGTAAAGATCGATGGTGTCTTGCACGAATTCAGCACGATACCTGGTGTCCGCGAGGATACGACCGAGATCATCTTAAACCTCAAGGGGCTTGCCATCAAGATGTATACGGATGAGCCCCAGATCATGCGCATTGAGGCCGAGGGCGAGGGAGAGGTCAAGGCGGGGGACATCATTGCCGGTGCTGACATCGATATAGTGAATCCGGATCATCATATAGCGACTCTTGAGCCTGATGGACGCCTTTACATGGAGATGACAGTGGAGAAGGGGCGGGGGTACGTCCCTGCCGAGAAGAACAAGAAGGGAGATCAGGTGATCGGCGTCATTCCGGTTGACTCCATCTTTTCTCCTATTCGGAAGGTAAACTATACTGTGGAGAACACACGGGTAGGCCAGGAGATGGATTATGACAGGCTGATTCTGGAAGTGTGGAGCAACGGCACGATCACGCCGGAGGAAGCTGTCAGCGAATCAGCGCAGATCATCATAAGTTACCTCAAGCTGTTTACTGATCTCACAGAGAAGACCGCGGAGCCTGAGCCTGAACCCGAGCAGCATGTTGATGAAAAAGACAAACTCTTGGAGATGCCGATCGAGGAGTTGGAGCTCTCTGTGCGTTCGTATAACTGCTTGAAGCGCGCCGGGATCAATACAGTCGGCGATCTTGTCCAGCGGACGGAAGAGGACATGATCAAGGTTCGCAATCTTGGCAAGAAGTCGCTTGAGGAAGTGGAGAAGAAGCTTAAAGAGTTGGGGCTATCGCTGCGTAAGGCGGATGAATAGCGGAAAAAGGAGGGATGATGGCTTTGTACCGAAAGCTGGGATTTAGGAGCGATCACAGGAGGATGATGCTGCGCAACCTGGTCACTTCTCTGCTGAGGCATGAGCGGATCGAGACTACAGAGGCCCGGGCTAAAGAGGTCAGGAGCATCGCAGAAAAGATGATCACCCTTGGCAAGAGGGGTGATCTCCATGCGAGGAGACAGGCCCTTGCCTATCTGCTGGACGAGAGCGTTGTTAAAAAGCTGTTTGATGAAACTGCTCCTAGGTATAAAGACCGCTCTGGCGGTTATACGCGCATGGTGAGGTTGGGCTATCGCCGCGGCGACGGGGCCCCGATGGTGCTGTTGGAACTCGTCAAATAGGGATTATGCGTTATCTCAAGCTCACATTGGAATACGACGGCAGCGAGTTCAGCGGTTGGCAGAAGCAGACCGGCAGCGGGCTCCGGACTGTGCAGGGTGTCTTAGAGGAAGCGCTTTTAAAGTTGACCGGGGAGAGGATAGCTACCTGTGGAGCTGGTCGCACGGATGCAGGTGTGCATGCCCTGGGGCAGGTTGTGAGCTTCGCAACGAAAGCTACCATCCCTGCTTCTCGTTTCCCTGCAGCATTAAACGGGTTGCTGCCGCCTGATGTGGTTGTAAAGGGATGCGAGGAGGTCGACGCCTCCTTCCACGCCAGGTATTCGGCGGTTGCGAAGGAATACCGCTACCTGATCTGGAACGAGCGGCTCCCCTCTGCCCTGTGGCGCCGGTACAGCCACCATGTTTCTCTGCCGCTGGACGAGGTTGCGATGCAGGAAGCTGCCCGCTATCTCCAAGGGAGGCACGATTTTATAGCTTTTTCGGCTGCGGGGAGCAGCGCAAAGACCACTGTTAGGAATGTCATCTCTTTTAAAGTGACCAGACATGGCCGTTGGGTCGTTATGGAAGTGGTGGCAGATGGATTCCTCTACAAGATGGTGAGGCTGATGGCGGGCACGCTGGTCGCAGTAGGTATCGGTAAGTATAAGCCGCAGGATGTTTTGGAGATTCTAGAGAGCAGGGCGAGGGGAAGGGGCGGGCCAGCACTTCCCCCGCAGGGGCTTTATCTGGTGCGGATCTATTACTCTGGAGAGGAGATCGCCAGGGCTAACGAAGAGAGTACGCCGCTTTTGCCTCCGTGGCTTCCGGAGGCCTCATGAGCTGCAATTTGCTTGACAAAGGAATGAGAGGTTACTTAGAATAGAATTTGTTGGTGCTAGATGCCACATTTGAGCCGGATAGTTAGGACGTGACGATAGGAGGTTTATTATATGCGCACATATATGGCCAAACCTGGGGAAGTAGAGCGTAAATGGTATGTGATTGATGCCGATGGAAAAACCCTGGGCAGGCTCGCAAGCGAGGCAGCGCGCATTCTTCGCGGGAAACACAAGCCGATTTTTACACCCCATGTCGATGTCGGAGATCACGTTATCATCATCAACGCTGAAAAGGTGAAGCTTACCGGAAAGAAGCTGGAAAAGAAGAAGTACATTTGGCATACGCGCTATCCCGGTGGCTTGAGGATGATGAGTTACGAAAAGCTTCTCAAGACGAAGCCAGAGCGTGCAATAGAGAAGGCCATATGGGGTATGCTGCCTCACAACAGGCTCGGCAGGAAGATGTTCAGGAAGCTTCGGGTATACAGGGGCCCTAATCATCCCCATGCTGCTCAGCGCCCGGAAGCTTGGGAAATCGCCAGGTAAAGGGGGTGGATCTGTGGCTCAGGTTGCGTATCAGGCAACGGGAAGAAGGAAGACTGCTGTCGCTCGTGTGCGCCTTATCCCCGGAGATGGCAAGATCTTGGTCAACGGGAGGAAGGCCGAAGAGTATTTCCAAA
>JBNATO010000068.1:0-9929 GCA_049701555.1 Thermacetogeniaceae bacterium
CTTTTACCTCTAAGGAATGTGCTGATGCCTTCTCATTGTAGTAGTCTCTCCATGCTGTTATTGCGGGCTGTTCCTCTGCATCTCTTAGCGATTGGTGAGGCATCGCCTCTGCAGATGCCAGGGGGAGAGAGGTTCAACTGATAACAAGCACTACTAAGAGGTTTATGAATGTCCGCTTCAGTGTTAACATACTTTGCCTTACCTCCTCGACGGCAACTTTTTTCAAAAGTTAAAGTGTGCAGAAAATTAAGAGAATATTTAGGTAATTTATGGTGTTTATACAAAAATTTACTAGTGAGGTGCGATGATAGGGCATGGGCAGAGAGCCCAAACTGGTTTTTGCCCTGGATACAGGAACGCGTAGTGTTGTGGGGTTAGTTTTGGAAATAGGGTCAGAAGGAATGCGCTTGCTTGCCTCCGCAGTAGAGGAACATAATGAGAGGGCAATGCTTGACGGGCAGATCCATGATGTAGAACAGGTGGCAAAAATAGTCATAAAAGTAAAGAAAAAGCTGGAAGAAAAATTAGGCATTTCCTTAAAAAAGGTTGCCGTTGCTGCTGCTGGCAGGGCATTGATAACGGTGCGTCAGGCATTTGAGCAAGAGATGTCTCCATGGTCTGAGATCAGGGGGGAACAGGTTAGAAGTTTAGAACTTGAGGCTGTAAGAAAGGCGCATCAGATGCTAGTGAAGAGCAGAGAAGTGAGGGATAGATATTACTGCGTGGGATATGCTGTTGTTTCTTATAAGATTGACGGCCAAAGGATAGGGAACCCTGTAGGGCAAAGGGGAAGCCTGCTAGGAACGGAGGTCATTGCCACATTTCTGCCGCAGATTGTAGTGGATTCCCTGATTGCAGTTTTAGAGCGGGCTGATCTGGAGATAGATGTCATGACCCTCGAGCCGATAGCCGCTATGGAATTGGTGGTTTCTCCCACAATGCGCCATTTGAACCTAGCTCTTGTGGATATCGGTGCTGGTACTTCTGACATAGCGATCATAGCGAACGGCAGCGTTATTGGCTTCGCAATGGTTCCTTTGGCAGGGGACGAGGTTACGGAGAAGCTATGCAATTCCTACTTATTGGATTTTATGACAGGTGAAAAGGTCAAACGAAGGTTGAGAGATGGTGGCGTGATCGCGTTTAAGGATGTTTTAGGGGCAACGCGGAAAGTTTCTTCCGAGGAGATGATCGAGTCAATCAGAGAGACGGTGAGTGAAATAGCTCATCAGATCGCTAACACAATTATCCGCCTAAATGATGGCCCCCCTCAGGCGGTGCTCTGTATAGGCGGGGGAAGTCTTACTCCATGCCTTACAGATGAATTGGCGAGGTTTTTGGGGCTTCCTGCTGAACGCGTTGCTGTTCGATCAGCTGGCGAAGTTGTATCTGTTAAAGGGCTGAGCCGCCGTTTGTCAGGCCCCGAAGGAGTTACGCCTTTAGGAATAGCCCTCATAGGTTCTAAACCACAGGCCCTTACCCTGACACAGGTGGAAGTGAACGGGAGGAGCGTCCGCCTGTTTAGAGGGAGAGATGCTACAGTTGCTGATGCCTTGCTAGCGGCAGGGGTCGGATTTACTGATTTGTGTGGTGGCCCGGAAAGCCACCTAACTGTAGAGGTAAACGGTGAATTGAGAGTAATTAAAAACAAAGCAAATGATATTGCGGATATCTACCTGAACGGGGTAAGGGTGGGATTGGATGAGCTGCTTTCGGATGGGGCGGTGATCAAAGTAGAAAGACCAAAGGAGAAAGGGAAACTGCCTGTTATAAAGGATTTGCTTCCCCATGATCTCCCTTCTCTCCGTGTTGTATTCAACGGTGAGGTGAGGGAGATTAAAGCAGTCGTTCTAATGAATGGAAAAAGTGTCCCGCTAGATACTCCTGTTGAGGACCATGCTGTGATCAATTGGCATCTCGCCAGGACGGTAAAGGATGCTCTTCTTGCTTTGGGTTTTTCTGAGCAGCAGATTTCTCCTCGTAAGGTCCGTTTGACCTTCGATGGAGAAGTGAAAGAGTTTGAACTATATCCCTTTCGTGTTTACAGAAATTATTCACCTGCTGCTCTCACCGATGAAATATCTGACGGAGATGTCTTGAGCTATGAAGGTCTTGTTCCCCGTATCAAAATTAAAGATCTGTTAGAACAGGAGGGGATTGGTTTTTTAGATGAAGGTGTTAGAGTGTATGTCAATGGCGAAGCGGTGGAAGTGAAAACCTGTGCTTTCAGAGTTCTAAAGAATGGGGTTAGGGTAGAACCGGAGGAGACGGTTGAAGACGGGGATGAGATAGTGGTGGTGAGGGACCCTGGGGTTGTCCCCATTTTTGCAGATATCTTTAATTTTATAAAAATCGAGATGAAACCTCCGAATCCTGCGGCTCGGCTTGTGATGCTGCTGAATGGTAAGGATGCGCAGTATACGGCGCCGATCAAAAACGGAGATGAAATACGCATATATTGGGAGGATATGGGGCAAAAATGCGAATAATTCGCTGAGCTCCTACCCTTGACACTTGTGTTTGTTCGTGTTATGTTAGTAACGGTATTGCATGCGGCTGTGGCGGAATTGGCAGACGCGCTAGACTCAGGATCTAGTGGGGATTACCCCGTGGAGGTTCAAATCCTCTCAGCCGCACCAAGAAAATCAAGGCTTCCAGGGCTTGGGATAACCTGGAAGCCTTTGTTTTTGCCTTGCGTTTTGCAGGGCTTTTTCTTTTTTGACCCGAAATGAGCGAGCTAATATGTAGAAGTCCTGTAGAAGTTCCAAAAGGATGGGGTGCCGGCTTATTGTTGTTGCAATAAAATTGTTAAAATAAACTCACGGGGTTAAAGAGTGTTGGAGTAACTGTGGGAGTGAGTGTGGCGTGATCGGAGGAACGGGAAAATTGCTGAGACATTACCGGCATTGGCGGCGTTATAGGGAGATTATCAATGTTTTGGTTAAGGAAGGTCTTAGTTTTCTCGTTGAAAGGCTTGGTCTACCTGGTTTGCCGCTGTATCGGAGAATAGGAAAAGTGGCTGGCACCGGCAGGGAGGATCTTTCGAATTTGCCCCAAAAATTGGTACGGGTGATGAGCGAACTAGGGCCGACTTACGTTAAGCTTGGCCAGTTGTTGAGCACTCGTTCTGATCTTCTGCCTGAGGAGTATATTCGGGAATTTAGTAAGTTACAGGATAAAGCCGATGCTATTCCGTATGAAGAAGTTGAGAGGGTGATCTTGAATGAGTTAGGAAAACCGGTTGGCGAAATTTTTGATTGGTTCGATAGGCGTGTTTCCGCCGCTGCTTCTATTGGACAGGTTCATCGGGCAAGGTTGCGTTCGGGACAAGATGTTGTTGTAAAAGTCCAAAGGCCAGGGATTGAGGAATCTATCAGGGTTGATTTGGAAATACTTGAAGAAATTGGCCGTATCATTGAGCAGAGAACGAGGCTTGGGGAACGCTATAGGATCTCCGAAATAATTGAGGAGTTTAGCTCGGCAATTTTGGATGAATTGGATTTTACTTTAGAAGGGCGCAATGCTGACATCTTCAGGAAAAACTTCAAAGACGATCCGACAGTGTATATCCCTAAGGTTTATTGGAATTATACGACAAAGAAGGTTTTGGTTATGGAGTACGTGGCAGGGTGCAAGCTGACAAGCCGCAAAGAATTACGAGAAAGGGGTTTTAACCCATCAGAGATTTCCAGGCGTTTGGTTGATGCGATGCTTAAACAAATTTACTTTGACGGTTTTTTTCATAGCGATCCACATCCGGGTAATTTAGCTGTTTTGCCAGGTGACAGGGTTGTTTTTATGGATTTTGGCCAGGTCGGACAAATCGATGAGGAGATCAGGGAAAGAGCAGCCGATCTCGTCATTGCTTTAGTGAAGCACGATATTGACGGGATAATAAAAGGTTTGCTCAAGATTGGGGTTATTCAGGACCAACCAAATTTATCGAGGCTCAGGAAAGATTTATCTAGGCTCGAGAAAAAGTATTATAGGCTGCCGTTTGGTGAAATCAATGTGGGCACCTCGATAAAGGAATTGATGGATGTTGCTGGACGTCATCAGATTCAATTTCCTTCCGAGTTGGTGTTGGCTGCGAAGGCCCTGATCACTCTGGAGGCGGTGATCAGGGAGTTAGCGCCGGATATGAGCCTGGTCGAGATTGCGGAGCCCTTTGCATCTCGCGTGATCTTGAAGAGATATCATCCATCAAGCATCAAGCGGCATCTGACGGAAAATTTCGCAAAGACACTGGCCGCTGCTGCGAAATTACCTTTCTTGGCGGAAAGCATTGCTGAGAAGATAAACCTTGGGCAGATTTCTCTGCGAGTTGATAACAAAGAGTTTCTGATGCTTATCAAGGCTTTGCAGAGGTCGATAAACAGGCTTTCTTTGAGTATTGCTTTTGGAAGCATTCTGATCGTAGGTGCGATGTTGGTGAGTATAAATCCTCACTCTGTGTTTTTGAGACATCATTTTTCTGATATCTTGTTCGTTTTTGGTTTGATCAGTTCTCTTTTGATTCCGATTTTGCTGGCGATTTCTTCGAAGCGTAGCAATTAAAGTTATGACATATTCGGGTAAGTTATATATTTCACAATCCCTAAACAAAAAATTTCACAAAAGAAGGAAATTTTCTGCTTTTGTAGAAAGTAATATACACTACAATTGAATCGAGAATAGAACTTAATTCATCTGTTTTATAAGCTTAATTTTTGGCTAAAAAAAGGATTTTTGCAAGATTTGTAGAAATATTAATGCAGACAAAGGATTTAATATACCAGGTATAAAAAGGGGTGTATGCGGAGTAAAAATCTGAGTGAAATGAGAATGTATGGCTGAGGCAGGGAAGAATCAGTACTACCATAAAAAGGAGTGTTTGTGTGAAGATCGCAATTGCTGGTAAGGGTGGAGTCGGAAAGACTACGCTGGCAGCTGGTTTGGCAAAGCTCTTTGCCCTTAATGGTTATCAAGTCTATGCTGTAGATGCTGACCCCGACATCAGTCTTGGAACAACATTGGGTGTATCAAAAGAGGTGCTTTCTTCTCAGCCTCCCTTGATTGAAATGAAAGAACTGATTAAAGAGCGGACTGGAGCGGGAGGCGCCTTCTATATCTTAAACCCGCAAGTCGATGATATCCTCGATAAATACGTGATCGAACTCGGCTCCATTAAACTCCTCCGCATGGGCGGCTACAAACAGGCTGGTAGCTCCTGCTATTGCCCCGAAAATGCATTCCTCAACGCTGTTGTGAACTCTCTTCTCCTGGGAAAACGTGAAGTCGTCATCTTGGATTTTGGTGCGGGAATTGAACACCTGACCCGTGGTACGGCGCGGGGAGTCGATTTGATGCTGATTGTCACAGAACCGACACGGGTCAGCGTGGAGACAGCGCGCGTGATCCGGCAGATGGCAAAGGACATGGGGATTACGAATATAAAAATCGTTGGAAATAAGATTCATTCTTCAAAGGAGAGAGAGTTTTTATATACATGTTTTGATGAGGACGACATCCTGGCATGCATGGATTACGATGATATTCTTTGGGAAAGGGCTATGTCAGAGGAAGCGGGGGGGTTAGAGGAAGTCATTATAAGAACTGTGAAAGGGGTATTCGACAGGATCATGAGCGAAAGGAGGGATGCTGTACAAACTGGAAAGTGAGAGATACCGGATGCCGGTAGATTTTGAGGGATTGAGAATTCAAGGTAAAAGTAGGCTCCGGGAAAGAGGACGTCAGAATTTTTTCAATAAAGGGAGGTTAAATGTATGCCAAGATTTAGAGATACTTCTCTTCAGAACTCTAAGCCGGCAGTAGATCGTAAAAACAGAATTAAGGATCCCAAAAACATCCTGCGAACTGTTGACCCAGCTGCCCTAGAAATGCTCCAGTATACAAAGGAAAACAACATCATCACAGCGTTTGACCGCTGGTCAGCGCAGCAGCCTCAGTGCGCCTTTGGTTATCAGGGGATTTGCTGCCGCATCTGCTTTGCCGGTCCCTGCCGGATCAAGGCGGAAGATGGTCCAGGCAGCATGGGTATTTGTGGGGCCAGAGATTACACGATTGTTGCTCGTAATGCCATAAGAATGATGGCTGGCGGTTGCTCTGCCCACTCTGACCACGGCCGTGAAATAGCCAATGTCTTGCTGCACATGGCTGAGGGCCATGCTCCAGACTACAGGGTCGCGGATCCCGACAAGCTGCGCAGGGTGGCACAGCGCATCGGCCTGAGCGTTGAAGGGAAGTCTGACCTGGAACTGGCAAAAGAGGTGGCAGAAGCCGCGCTGGAGGACTTCGGGCGCCAGACAAATGAGCCGTGTACTTTCTTGAAGTCCACGGTTTGCGAAGCGCGCATGGCCAAGTGGTCTGAGTGCGATGTTGTGCCAACATCCATTGACCGTTCTGTTGTTGAAGTGATGCATCGCACCCATGTGGGCGTGGATGCAGATCCGGTCAACCTGATATTTGGCGGAATTAAGGCTTCGTTAGCTGACTTTGCGGGAGAGCATATCTCGACAGATTTTTCTGATATCCTTTTTGGCACTCCTAAACCGGTATTGAGCGAAGCCAACCTAGGTGTCATCGATCCGGACAAGGTCAATATCATTGTCCATGGTCATAACCCGATTCTGAGCCAGATGGTTGTGGATACAGCCAGGGAGATGGAAGAAGAGGCCAAGGCAGCAGGAGCGAAGGGGATCGGGATAGCAGGAATCTGCTGTACCGGCAATGAGGTTCTGATGCGCAATGGTGTTCCCATCGCCACCAGCTACATGGCTCAAGAGTTGGCGATAGCGACTGGCGCCATCGACGTGATGGTTGTAGACGTGCAGTGTATAATGCCAGGGTTGCGCAATGTTGCTGAGTGCTTCGGAACAAAGATTGTGACTACATTGCCGATCTCCAAGATACCAGGCTCCTACCACTTCGCCTTTGATGAAGCAAGGGCGAAAGAAAGCGCTGCTGGCATTATCAGGCTTGCTATTGAAACTTTCAAGACACGCAAACAAAGTGGAAAACCTGTCAGGGTTCCGCAGATCAAGAACAAGCTTATGGCAGGCTTCAGCCTTGAGGCTTTAACTGAGCTTTTTGCAGCGATTAATCCGGAACGGCCGATCAGTGTGCTCACTGATGCCATACTGAACGGAGAGATAGCTGGCGTCTGCCTGCTGGCTGGTTGCAACAACCTGGAGGCGGTTTATGAAAAGAGTCATACTGATATCATCAAGGGTTTGGCGCAGAACAATGTGTTTATGGTAGCTACCGGGTGTGTTGCCCAGGCAGCAGCGAAGCATGGTTTGATGAACTATGAGGGTGTGGAGAAGTATGCAGGCCCAGGTCTGAAGGCTTTTATCGATAAGCTGTATGAAGCCAACAAGGATAAACTGTCAGACAAGCTACCGCTTGTTTTCCATATGGGCTCCTGTGTCGACAACTCGAGGGCAGCTGACCTCTGGACGGCGATGGCGAATGAGCTGAAAGTTGACGTGCCGAAGGTTCCGTTTGTTGCCAGCGCTCCTGAGGCTATGAGCGAAAAAGCAGTGGCGATCGGCACATGGGTAGTCGCTCATGGAATACCGTGTCATGTGGGTGCGATGCCGCCTCTCGAGGGCAGCAACCTGGTGTGGAGCGTTGTGACCTGCATCGCCCATGACGTGTTCGGCGGCAACTTCATCCTTGAAACAGATCCCGAGGTTGCTGTGAAGAAACTGGTGGCTGCTCTTGAATACCGTGCTTGGAAGCTGAAGATTCATATGAAGGCTGCTGAAGAATATGGAACCGAGTTATGCCAGGCATTTTAAAAACGGGGTAGAGGAAAGGGGGAAAAAGCATGTCAACACATGCGTGGCGCATAGAAAGAGAGAGATTTGAAGAAATTTATGAGGGCTCAATAGAACCCGGTAAAGAGCCGAAAAAGTTGTTCAGGCAGGCTTATGAGGGAACTATCGTCGCCCTGAGCTATGCAGAAATTTTGTTAAATAAAGCTATCAGAGATTTCGGGCCCGACCTGAAGGTAGGGTATGGTGGAGATACAGCCTACTTTATCCCTGCGATCAGAGCCTTGAGCGGCGATGAAGTCACAAAGCTCGGCGACTTAGTCCCCATCCTCAACAGGATGCGCGATCAGGTGCGCCCGGAGATCAGCCTTGAGAATGCGATGCTGTGGGGCGAGGCTGTCATACATGCGGCGGAGATCATCGAAGCTGTCCGGTATGCAACTGGGCGCCATGAGTTTTTGCCTAAGCCATGGACAGGGTTTATACCTGATACATATGTGCGCAAGTGGGGGATCAAGCACGTCGACTGGACAATCCCTGGCGAGGTTGTGATCGTCGGAAGGTTCCGCACATCTGATGACGCCCTGAGGATAGTCAACAAGCTTGTACAGAAGGGCTTCATGATCTTCCTGTGCGATGAAGTGATCGAGCAGCTTCTGGAGAAGGGATACAAGTTCGACATCGAGGCATGGCCGGTCTACCCCTTGGGGAACTTCACGCAGGTGATCCATGCTGTAAACTATGCATTGCGTGCGTCCCTGATCTTCCCCAGCAACCCGCCTGGAGACAAGTTCCTGCACAGGAACTATACGCGTGACCGTATCCTCGTCTTCGTTATGGCTCTTGGCGAGCGCGATATTGTTAAGGTGGCAGCTAGCTTTGCAGCGATCTATTTGGGATTCCCTGTCATCGTTGACCAGCCGCTCGATGAGGATGAGATCTGGCCAGACTGGTACTTCTCGATCCAGGACTACGATGAAATGGTCCAGGTCGGAATCGAGGTGCGCGGCATAAAGATAACAGCGATCGAGATCGATGTGCCGATCGCTCATGGCCCCGCCTTCGAGGGCGAAACCATCAGAAAGGCGGATATGTTCGTAGAATTTGGCGGCGGCAGGTCTGTGGCCTTTGAGTTGGCGAAGATGGCAGGTCCGGATGAAGTAACAGATGGTAAGATCGAAGTCATTGGAATTGATGTGGATCAGATGGAGGAAGGCAAGGCCTATCCGCTGGGCATCGTTGTCAAGGTATATGGCCGCAAGTTCCAGGAAGACTTTGAGCCGGTGATTGAGCGCCGCATCCACTACTTCATGAACTACGGCGAAGGCGTATGGCACATGGGCCAGAGGGACCAGATCTGGGCACGAATCAGCAAGGGTGCGCGCGAGAAAGGGTTTACACTGAAAGACCTTGGGAAGCTCCTCTACGCCTACTTCAAGAAAGAGTATGCTGCGATCATAGACAGGCTTGAGGTTGTCATAATGACTGACCAGGCTGAAGTTGAAAAAGCGATAGTTGAAGCCCGCGAGAAGTATCAGGCACGCGACGACAGGCTGAAGAACCTGCGCGACGATGCAGTCGATGTCTTCTACACATGCACCCTCTGCCAGTCCTTTGCTCCGACTCACATATGCTTCGTATCACCCGAGCGCACAGGTCTCTGCGGTGCAGTAAGCTGGCTCGACGCTAAGGCGACGTATGAGATCGACCCCACGGGTGTCTGCCAACCTGTGCCGATCACCTCGGAGTATCTCATTGACCCTGTGAAAGGTGAATGGTCCTCTCTTAACGAGACTGCTGCAGCGAGAACGCAGGGCAAGACGACCTCTGTCTGCATGTACACCATGATGGACCGTCCGATGACCACCTGCGGATGCTGTGAGTGTATCTTGGCTGTCGTCCCTGAGTGCAACGGGATCATGGTGACGACACGTGAGTATAAAGGGATGACACCGGTAGGCATGACCTTCTCCACGTTGGCAGGCATGGTTGGTGGCGGCAACCAAACGCCGGGATTCTTGGGCGTAGCTAGACTATACTTAGTCAGCCGCAAGTTCTTGCCTGCAGACGGCGGAATCGGGAGAATCATATGGATGCCTAAGGAACTGAAGGAGCAACTGAGGGAGCAGCTCAACGAGCGCGGCAAGGAAG
>JBNATO010000069.1:0-9837 GCA_049701555.1 Thermacetogeniaceae bacterium
GACCAAGCTGGGCTGTGGCAGCAGGCCTAGCTTCTGTTGTCGGTCATAATTGGTCGGTCTTTCTTGCCTTTCGTGGTGGCCGAGGAGTGGCTACGGGAGCGGGTGTATTGATCGCTTTGATGCCAAAGGTTATGCTTATCGCGTTTGGAATTTGGATAGCGGTTGTTTTGATTTCACGATATGTTTCTTTGGGTTCAATTGTAGCAGCGGTATCTGTTCCATTTATCGCATGGGGCTATCATGTGCCTGCGGTTTACTATCTCTTCGCTATACCAGCGCCGGTCTTCATTGTTTACCGTCACATTCAAAATATTGATAGGATTCGGAAAGGGACAGAATTCCGCTTGCGTCTGTGGTAAAGGAGGAGCTATGGAGGAAGGTATTGCGGTTCTGGGGGCGGGCAGTTGGGGCACCGCCATCGCCTTGCTTTTAGCGTCAAAAGGGAAAAAGGTGAGGCTTTGGGCGCGTTCTTCAGAGTTTGCTGCAACCCTTGACGCTACTAGGGAGAACAAGAGATATTTGCCCGGCGTTGTTCTGCCATCAACAATCGAGATCACATCAGATATCTCCTATGCCCTGAAAGATCAGGGAGTAGTGGTCTTAGCTGTTCCGTCTCAAAGCATTAGAGAAGTGTCGAGATTAATAAAGCCATTTCTGAGATCAGATGTGATTTTGGTCAACGCTGCCAAAGGTCTGGAAAAAACGACCTGTTTGCGAATGTCGCAGGTCATAAGCGAGGAGTTGCCGGAACATGCCACGAGGATTGCTGTTCTTTCCGGACCAAGCCATGCGGAAGAGGTTGCTAGGAAGATGCCCACAGCTGTGGTTGTTGCTTCGAATTCTCAAAGGGTTGCTGAATATGTCCAGGATGTTTTTATGTCTTCTTATTTTCGTGTTTATACGAACTCAGACGTCATCGGAGTGGAGCTTGGTGGAGCCTTGAAAAACATTATAGCATTAGGCGCTGGAATAGCGGATGGATTGGGATTCGGGGATAATACCAAGGCAGCGCTGTTAACGCGGGGATTAACAGAGATCACTAGGCTTGGGGTTGCGCTTGGGGCAAATCCTGTAACATTCCTTGGTTTGACCGGGGTTGGAGACCTTATAGTGACTGCGACGAGTGTTCATAGCAGAAATAGGCGGGCAGGCTATCTGTTAGGGAAGGGTTTTTCGTTGGAAGAAACTCTTGCAAAAGTAGGGATGGTTGTTGAAGGAGTAGATACCACAAAAGCGGCAAAGCTTCTTAGCGCCCGTTATGGGGTTGAAATGCCGATCACAGAACAGATGTATGCGGTTTTGTTCGAAGGGCTGGAACCGAGAATAGCTGTTTCTAATCTGATGATGAGGCCAAGACGGCACGAGGTCGAGGATATATTTACCTATATAGGAATATAGAGGTAATATCCAACTTTTGTTTGGAATCCGGAGTAACGGCTCCCAGAGAATTGGGAGTCTTTTTTGATGCTTTTTTCGATGTGGTAATAATAGCTAATATCATTCATAAAATGATAACAATTGAAAAGGGGTAAAAAAACACACTCAAAAAATAGGCATCAAGGAAGGGCGTGTTGCATAAAAAAGATTAGGGAGGGGGTTGCCCATGGAAAACATTAGTATCTTCCGTGATATTGCAGAGCGAACCGGTGGGGATGTTTACTTGGGGGTTGTGGGGCCGGTTCGAACCGGAAAATCGACATTTATCAAGCGTTTTATGGAGCTTCTGGTTTTACCTAACATAGAAAATCCAGCAGATCGCGAGAGAGCAAGGGATGAATTACCGCAGAGCGGTGCTGGCAGGATGATCATGACTGTTGAGCCTAAGTTTATTCCCCAAGAGGCTGTTGAGATTTCAGTGAAAAATGGTTTAAAGATGAAGGTGCGGATGGTAGATTGTGTGGGATACACGGTTGAAGGAGCGTTGGGATACGAAGAAGAGAGCGGTCCACGCATGGTGATGACGCCATGGTTTGAGGAAGCAATTCCTTTCCAAGATGCAGCAGAAATAGGAACCCGGAAAGTCATCGCGGATCATTCGACAATAGGTATTGTAGTGTTGACAGATGGTTCGATTACGGAGATACCCAGGGAAAATTATCTGGATGCTGAAGAAAGGGTTATCAGCGAACTCAAAGAATTGGGAAAGCCGTTTCTGGTGATTTTAAACACGGTTGCCCCAGGGGATTCTGCCACTTTAGAGCTTGCACACGAGCTTGAAGAGAAATATGGTGTGCCGGTGTTGCCTATCAACTGCGCCGAGATGACTCATGAGGATGTGCTCAGCATTTTACAGGAAGCGCTCTACGAATTTCCTGTTTGCGAGGTCAATGTAAATCTGCCCAAATGGATTGAGGAATTGGATGAAACACATTGGTTGCGCCAGGATCTCCAGCGTGCGATCCAAGAAGCCGTTAGTGGCGTGAACAGGATTCGGGATATTGATCAGGCTGTGGAGCAGATCGGTGAGAACGAGTTTGTGGCTTCAGCGGCGCTAGAAGACATGGATCTGGGAACAGGAGTTGCTGCTATTGAAGTAAAAATCCAAGATGGTTTGTTCCACAAGATCTTAGAAGAAGTGAGTGGGCTGACGATAACAGGGGATCATGACATTCTTCGACTTATGCGCGATCTGAGCAAGGCTAAGTCTGATTATGAGAGGATTGCTCCAGCATTGGAGGAGGTTCGAGAGACAGGTTATGGGGTAGTGCCTCCGAGCTTAGATGAGATGATCCTTGAAGAACCAGAGCTGATCAGACAGGGTAACCGCTTTGGGGTTCGTTTGAGGGCCAGTGCGCCGTCGCTCCATATTATCAGAGCAGATATCACCGCAGAGATTACGCCGATAATTGGTACAGAAAAGCAGTGTGAGGAATTGGTGCGGTATATGTTAGAAGAGTTTGAAGATGATCCTCAAAGGATTTGGCAGAAAGATATATTTGGTAAATCTCTCCATGAGCTTGTGCGGGAAGGAATACAGAACAAACTGCATCGTATGCCGGAAAATGCTCAGGCCAAGCTACAGGAGACTGTGCAGCGCATCATTAATGAGGGGAGTGGAGGTCTTATCTGTATAATAATTTAAATCTTTAAAGTGATTTCTTAAATCTCATCATCTGGTTACTGACGAAGGCTTTTACGCAACCATAGATGAACCCTTTTTTATTTTCGGAGTTTATAGCAAATTGGCAGAGTTGCCGTTAATTGCCTTTGGTTTTCGGTCGTTTGTGACCGATTTTTTGTTTTATAGATGGATAAGCGAGAGGAAGAAAGAGCGTGAAAGAAACAAAAAACAAGAGAAAAAGAGGATATTCTAGCTATTGTATTGAATAAACAAAAAGTATATAAAGAGTAAGAAATGCGATTCTTCCGATGTAAGGAGAGATTGCGATGGATGATGCTGTGTATATAGGACTGCTTGGAGCCGGGACAGTGGGTTCTGGAGTGATCAAGTTGCTCAATGAGAATGCTTCGGAGATCAGCCAGCGGCTTGGCAAAAGGATCGTCATCAAGAAGGTACTTGAACGAAATCCTGAGAAGCCGTGCCTTTTGGGTATCCCTAGGGAGAGGGTAACAGAACGTTTTGAAGAGATTTTGAACGATCCCGAGATCCCCATTATTGTCGAAGTTCTGGGGGGGATTGAACCGACGCGCCACTACCTCGTTGAAGCCCTTCGAAGGGGAAAGCATGTCGTGACAGCCAACAAAGATGTGGTGGCTGCGTATGGCAGGGAGCTTTTTGAGGCTGCTGAGGAAGGCAACTCTCAGTTCTATTTTGAGGCGAGCGTAGGAGGCGGAATACCTATTATTCGGGTTTTAAAAGAGAGCCTGGCTGCGAACAAAATTGAAGAAGTTATTGGGATTGTCAACGGAACAACAAATTATATTTTGACTCGTATGAGCGAGGAAGGGGCAGATTTTGAGTCTGTGCTTCGCGCAGCACAATCAGCTGGATACGCTGAAGCAGACCCTACATCCGACATTGAAGGGCTGGACGCAGCTAGAAAAATTTCCATTTTGGCATCTATTGCGTTTAACACTAGAGTAACGCCTGATGATGTGTTCATTGAGGGGATTTCCAGGATCAGACCAGAGGATATTAATTATGCGCGAGAGCTCGGCTATGTGGTAAAGCTTTTGGCGATTGCAAGGGAAGAGAATGGTGAGATAGAGGCGCGTGTGCATCCGGCCTTTGTACCGCATACGCATCCTCTAGCCTCTGTGCGTGGGGTGTTTAATGCTATTTACGTAAGAGGGAACGCTGTGGGAGAGACCATGTTTTACGGCCAGGGTGCTGGACAGATGCCTACTGCCAGCGCCGTGGTCGGTGATATTATGGAAGTTGTCCGCAATATGGAAAGTAACAATTTGCGTCGCTTTTCATGTACGTGTTTTCATTGCAAGAAGATTCGCCCCAAGGGAGAGATCCGGTCAAAGTATTACGTCAGGCTTATTGTGAAGGATAAGCCGGGTGTTATGGCAAGCATCGCAGGGGTTTTGGGGAACCATCAGGTAAGTTTGGCATCAGTCATCCAGAAGAGAACGCTGGCAATTGGGGACGAAACGATGCTGGCTGAGATAGTTATTATTACACACGAGGTAAAGGAGCAGGATATCCAAGATGCACTCACTGTTATCAGGGGTCTTTCTGTTGTTCATTCCATAGAAAACGTTATCCGTGTGGAAGGAGAGGGGAAGGGTTGAGGTGGCAGGGGATAATTGAAAAGTATCGTTCTTTTTTACCTGTCAGCGAAAAAACGCCAGTTGTAACTTTGTTTGAAGGCAACACGATTCTGCTGCCAGCGCCTGCCCTTTCCCGGAAGTTCAAGATCAATATTTACTTGAAGTTTGAAGGCCAAAATCCAACCGGTTCTTTTAAAGATCGCGGCATGACGGTTGCTGTTAGCAAGGCGGTAGAAGAGGGTTCCCGTGCTGTGATGTGTGCCTCCACCGGTAACACTTCGGCTTCTGCAGCAGCTTATGCGGCGCGTGCGGGAATCAAGTGTGTGGTGCTTGTGCCGGATGGGTATGTGGCTTTGGGAAAGCTGGCTCAGGCGTTGATTTACGGGGCGAAGGTCATAGCTATCAAAGGAAATTTTGATGCCGCTCTTGAGCTCGTGCGCAAGATCACCCAGGAATATCCTTTAACTCTTGTCAATTCTCTGAATCCCTACAGAATCGAGGGGCAGAAAACTGCGGCGTTTGAGGTATGCGACCAACTGGGATTTGTACCCGATTATCTGGCTTTGCCTGTGGGTAACGCGGGCAACATCACTGCTTACTGGAAAGGGTTTAAGGAATACGTCGCTGCAGGAGTGGTTGAAAGGACTCCTAGAATACTAGGTTTTCAGGCAGAAGGGGCGGCACCTATTGTTCGAGGAGAAGTTGTTCCAGAGCCGCGCACCGTTGCTACTGCGATAAGAATTGGAAATCCGGCGAGTTGGCAGAAGGCTTTGGTAGCCCTTCAGGAGTCGAACGGCCGTATTGATACGGTTACGGATGAAGAGATACTCGATGCCTATCAAACGGTAGCCCGATTAGAGGGTTTGTTTGTGGAGCCTGCTTCTGCAGCTGCCTTGGCAGGTGTCATAAAGCTGGCAAAGGAGGGTTACTTCAAGGCGTCATCTACGGTGGTCTGTATTATGACAGGTCATGGGTTGAAAGACCCAGACACTACTCTCAAAACTTGCCAGCTGCAGCCTACTGTGGTCGATGCTGCTGAGGGTGCGGTCCTTGAAGCGCTTGAAGATATTTCAGTGCTGTAGGATAAGGTGATAGAATGGGTAAGAGAGTCGCTGTGAAGGTTCCCGCAACAACGGCAAATTTGGGGCCGGGGTTTGATGTCTTGGGAATGGCCCTAAAGCTGCATAACACAGTGATATTGGAAGAAACAGGGGATTGTCGTTTTGCTGTAGAGGTGCTTGGTGAGGGAGCGGAACTATTGCCTCGGAATACCGATAATTTGGCAGCGAAAGTTGTGCTGAGATTGTTCAAAAAGATGAGTCGCAGCTTGCAAGGGTGGAAGTTGCAGCTTTACAATGAAATTCCTCTGCAGCGTGGTTTGGGGAGCAGCGCAGCTGCCATTGTAGGCGGGTTGCTGGCTGCAAACGCAGTCCTTGGTAATCCTTTTTCTTGTGATGAGTTGCTTGCAGAAGCGATCGAGATTGAGGGTCATCCTGATAATGTGGCTGCTGCGTTTTTAGGGGGAATTGTCGCTGTTGCTGAAGATAAGGGGAAGTATTTCTTTACAAGCTTTGCTCCCCCTAAAGAATTGATGGTTTATGCTGTAGTCCCTCAGTTTGCGCTTTCCACTGAGGTTGCACGGCATGCTCTTCCAGAGCTTGTTCCTTTGAGAGATGCCGTCTTTAATCTCAGCAGGTTAGCCTTGCTGATCACTGCGCTGAAAGAAGCTAAATGGGAACTGTTGAGGGTGGCGCTCAACGATCGCCTTCATCAACCCTATCGCTCGAGGCTGATTCCTGGAATGGAGGATGCCTTTAAAGCTGCTGAAGATGCGGGAGCCTATGGAGCTGTGTTGAGCGGCGCAGGGCCCACGTTGATAGCTCTTGGTCCCCCTGGGTTGAAAATTGGAGATGCGATGGCATGTGCTTTAAAAGCCTACGGGGTTGAGGCGATTGTTAAGGAGCTTGAACCAATTTCTCAAGGAGCTTATATAATAGAAGGAGATTTTAATGTGAGGGAGGCTTTTGAGTGGGTATAATTGTACAGAAATATGGCGGAACATCAGTGGCCACTCCTGATTTAATAAAGAATGTTGCTAAGAGAGTGGTTCGCACTAAAGAAGGAGGGAATGAGGTTGTTGTAGTTGTTTCCGCGATGGGGCACACCACCGATCAGCTGTTGGAGCTTGCGAGATCCATCACCGATAGCCCGCCTAAAAGGGAAATCGATATGCTCCTAGCAACTGGCGAGCAAGTTTCCATTGCATTGGTGGCAATGGCTATTCATGATCTAGGTTATCCTGTCATCTCACTTACTGGCGGGCAGGCAGGAATCATCACGGACTCTAACCATACAAAAGCCCTGATCAGGAGGATCGATCCTAAGCGCGTGAAGGATGCCCTTGCAGAGGGCAAGATAGTTGTCGTAGCAGGTTTTCAAGGAATCACCGAGGACGAAGAGATCGCAACTTTGGGAAGAGGCGGTTCTGACACAACAGCAGTGGCTTTGGCAGCCGCTCTAAATGCTGATATCTGTGAGATCTATACCGATGTCGATGGAGTCTTTACCGGTGATCCACGAGTAATTCCCGATGCCCGTAAACTTGACTTTATTTCCTATGATGAGATGTTGGAGTTAGCGAGTTTGGGGGCGGTTGTGCTCCAACCTCGTTCGGTCGAATTTGCAAAGCAGTTTTGTGTTCCACTGAAAGTCAGATCGAGTTTTAATGATGGCGAGGGGACTCTGGTAGGGGAGGTTTCTTGCGTGGAGAAGGGGAGACTTGTTAGTGGCGTTGCTCATGACCTAAACGTTGCTAAGATTGGTATATTTGATGTTCCTGATCGTCCGGGTATAGCGAAGCACATATTTAAAAGATTGGCTGCTGAAAATATAAATGTTGACATGATCATCCAAGGATGGATGCAAAATGGGAGAAACAATATTGTTTTTACTGTTACCAGGGATGATCTTCCAAAAGCATTGCCTGTTGTCAAGAAGGTTGTTGAGGAGATCGGGGCATCGGGGATGGAGTATGACGACCGTGTAGCAAAGGTTTCCATCGTAGGTGCTGGGATGGTTACTAACCCAGGGGTGGCTGCGGCGATGTTTGAGGCCTTGGCGGATGAAGGGATAAACATAGAGATGATCAGCACTTCAGAGATAAAGGTGTCCTGTGTGATTCGGGAGGACGAGGCGATCAGGGCAGTTAACGCTATCCATGCGAAGTTTTTCGGAACAAATGGGCATAATTAAACCGCATAATCTGGCCTTGACTTTATTGTCGAGAGTAAATAAAATAGAATCGACGATGTTCAGGGTGTAGCTCAGCTTGGTAGAGCGCTAGCTTGGGGTGCTAGAGGTCGCGGGTTCAAGTCCCGCCACTCTGACCATTATGAGAGCAAAAGGGGGTTTTAAACAAACCCCCGTTTTTTACAGGGAGAGATTTTAGTTGCCATATAAGGTGTTGCATGTTGTCCGCCCTGTAGCAGGAGGCATAAGGAAACATTTGGAGACCATTTTCTCGGGGATTAACCGAGAGAAATACCTTCTTTATTTGGCTGCGCCACCATCCTCAGAGCTACTCACCGCACTTTGCCCATTTGCACAAAAGATTTTTCCTGTTCCGATCGGCGAGGATTTGACGTTGAGAGATTACTGGCGAGTTGTGCATTGCCTGCGGAGAATCCTCAAGGATGAAGGGATCGATCTAATTCATACGCACGGCGTGAGGGCGGCAGTTTTGGGACAGATGGCTGCGCTGGGGGTTTCCTCAGCTCGTGTCGTGACAACGTTTCATAACTCTCTGGATATAGAGGGGTCTTTTTTTATTTTTTTGCGCTTTGTTCTGGGGTTTCTCAACAGGCTTGCTGCGAGCCAGGTCATTGCGGTTTCGCATGCTGTAAAGTATGAGATTTGTAGGTATCTGCGAGTACCCTCTCATAGGGTAGAGGTTATTTACAATGGGATTGAACCGAAGGAATATCAGCGTCAGTTTTCAGCGCCTTTCACACCGTTAGATTTTGCCGAAGACTTGCCTGTTGTGGGGACTGTTGCTCGGTTGGAGCACAGGAAGGGAATCAGATATCTGATCAAGGCATTGCCTTTGATTGAGAGAAAATATAAACCCGTTAATTGCGTGGTTATTGGAGAGGGTCCAGAAAGAGATGCTTTGGAGAAAATGGTCGAGGAATTGAGCCTGACGGATAGAGTCAAGTTTCTCGGTTTTCAAGAGGACATAGTGCAATTTATCCGGCTTTTTGATGTTGTGGTGATCCCTTCGGTTCAAGAAGGACAGTCAATATTCTGTCTTGAAGCGTTGGCTTGTAAACGTCCGGTGGTTGCCAGTGCAGTTGGCGGTATTCCGGAAATCATCAGGCATGAAGAGACAGGGATTCTGGTTCCGCCAGCGGACCCAGAGGCCATAGCCGATGCCGTGATAACATTGCTCAGGGATCAGGAAATGGCCAAGAGATTGGCGGAGACAGGGCAGAAGCTTGTTTTCGACAAATTTACTCAGGAGCAGATGCTGATAAAAACGGAAGAGGTTTACGAAAGGGTTTTGGATGGAAGGGGCTGAGGAAGGAGAGCATCCATGAGCCGCAGAATCTTGATTGTCATCTTCTCTTTGTTTTTGTTTGTTGTGATATTTTGTTCGCCGTGTTCAGCATCAACAAAAGGGAGCGGTGTCCAGCGCCATGTGGTGCTGGTGGTATGTGATTATTTGCAGCTGCAGGATTTGAATTGTGAGGAATATAAAAACCTTCGCAGTTTTTTTGAGAAATCGGGAGTTGCGCTGCTGAACACCAACACCGCGGGATCACGCAGCCGTCCTAACATGGCTGCAACAGTGAGCGCTGGAAGTGTGGCTCTAGGGACTGTTCAGGAAACCCTCGCCTTTGGGCCGCAGGAAAGCTATCAAGGGGAAGATCCTCTGGTTCTTTTTCAAGCGAGGACAGGATACTGTCCTGAGAAGAATAATGTGGTTATTTTAGACCTCCCCTTTATCCTGAGAGAAAACGAGACGGAGAAGGTAAAAGCATACCCTGGCGCTTTAGGAGAGGCGCTTCACAAAAAAGGTTTGGTGACAGGAGTATTGGGGAATGCCGATCTACCAGGTCTGCCCCAACGCTCGATGGCGGTTGTTGCAATGGACAGACG
>JBNATO010000070.1:0-9687 GCA_049701555.1 Thermacetogeniaceae bacterium
ACCTCGTCAGCCCCTACCTGATCGGGATGGCGATCGACAGATACATCATACCAGGAGATCTACACGGACTGCTGCTGATCTCTCTTTCAATGCTGGGGGTTTATCTGCTGGCCTCGATCTCTACTCTGCTGCAGTTCTACCTGATGATCGGGGTTGCCCAGAAAACGGTTCAGGAGATCAGGAGGGACCTCTTCAACCACATCCAGACGCTCCCCCTCAGCTTCTTCGACAACAGGCCGAGGGGCGATCTGATGAGCAGGGTCACCAACGACGTCGATAACATCAGCAACACTCTGAGCACAAGCGCAATTCAGATCTTTTCCAGCTGCCTGACCCTCGCCGGCACTCTGGCCATGATGCTCTGGCTGAGCCCTCAGATGACCCTTTTGAGCCTGGCGACCGTCCCTCTTATGCTCTTCCTGACAGGCAAGGTCGCCCAAAAGACATTTCAGCACTTCACTGAGCAGCAAAGATTCCTCGGGGATCTGAACAGCTTGATCGAAGAGACGATCTCCGGGCAGAGGGTTGTGAAGGTCTTCGGACGGGAGCAGAAACAGATCGAGAAATTTGTCGACCTCAACACCCTCTTAAAAGAGGCTGGTATCAGGGCTCTCGCCTTCTCGGGGATCATCCCTCCCCTGATGAACGTTCTCAACAACATCAACCTCGCCATCATCGCAGCAGCCGGGGGCTGGCTGGTTCTCAAAGGCGTGGTGACAGTAGGCACGATCGCCAGCTTCATCAACTATTCCAAACAGTTTGGAAGGCCATTGAACGAACTCGCCAACCAGTTCAACCTCCTGCAGTCAGCCATCGCCGGCGCCGAGCGCGTTTTTGAGATCCTTGACGAAAGGCCCGAGCCCGAGGACCCCCCTGATGCCGTTGTCTTACAGAACCCAGCAGGAGCAGTGGAGTTTCACAGCGTCTATTTCTCCTACAAAAAAGGGACGCCGGTTTTGAAGAACATCAACCTCGAGGTGAAGCCTGGCCAAACGATCGCCCTCGTGGGACCAACCGGAGCCGGCAAGACGACGATCGTCAACCTTCTGACACGCTTTTACGAGATCGACAGCGGCCGGATCACCATCGACGGGATCGACATCCGAAAGATAAGGCGCGACAGCCTGCGCTCCCAGCTGGGGATCGTCCTCCAGGATACCTACCTCTTCTCGGACACAGTCAGAGAAAACATCCGCTACGGGCGCCTGACCGCCAGCGACGCCGAAGTCGAAGAAGCCGCCCGGCTGGCCAACGCTGAGAGCTTCATACTGCGGCTTCCTCACGGTTACGACACCATCATCACCGATGGCGGCGCTAATCTGAGCCAGGGGCAGCGCCAGCTCATCGCCATCGCCAGAGCAATCCTCGCAGATCCCGCCATCCTGATCCTCGACGAGGCGACCAGCAATGTGGACACCCGCACAGAGAAGCAGATCCAGGAGGCGATGCTCAAGCTGATGCAAGGGCGCACGACCTTCGTGATCGCCCATAGGCTGAGCACTATCAGGGATGCAGACCTGATCGCAGTGATCAACAACGGGGAGATCGTGGAAGAGGGCAAACATGAGGAACTCCTCCAGGCGAAGGGATTCTACTACAGCCTCTACATGAACCTTTACAGCGACAGCGGACTCGTTGAGCAGGCATCATGATCTGGAGACTTTCAGACAAAAAGAAGGCGCGGATGATATGCCGCGCCTCTATTGTTTTCCTCAACCATCCCACACCACTCGCTTTCCCCCTACATATAATGGTAAAAACAGGATGAGAAGTGGCTATCCCCAGCAGCCACAAGGGCATAACAAACGCACAGGAGGAGAGTTGAAAAATATGGCTGAGAGCAAGAAAAACAAAACCGCCGGCAAAGATGCCGTGGCGCAGTTCTACCCCGGCAAGGAGTACATCAAGTTAGCGACGGCATACGTCCCCCCTCAGTGGTTCAGGGAATCTTTCACCCTCTCCGAGGCGCTCAGCAAGGGGACGCTCTTTCCGGAGCTTTACATGCCGTACCGCTATCGCGACCCGCTGTGATGGGAGGTGCTGCACCATGGAACAGCTCGGTTTGAAACTGCTGAGAGAGCTCCAGGAGCTGGAGTTCGCACTCGTCGAGCTCAACCTCTACCTGGACACGCACCCCGACGATGAAGCCGCATTGAGCACATTCAATAAACTCAGCAGCCGCTATGCAGAAGCAAGGCAGGCATACGAGGAACACTTTGGGCCACTTGTAAACTTCGGCCACTCAGACTTCAGCCAACACGCCGCTCCAGGCCGCGACCCCTGGCGGTGGATCGACGATCCCTGGCCATGGGAAATCGAGTACTGAGGGGAGGGAAGCCGCCATGTGGCTCTATGAGAAGAAGCTGCAATACCCCGTCAGGGTGAGCAAGAAGGACATCAGGATGGCTAAATACCTCCTCACCCAGTTCGGCGGCCCCAACGGGGAGCTCTCGGCAGCCATCCGCTATCTCTCCCAGCGCTACAGCATGCCGACAGGCAGGGCAAAGGGGGTGCTCACCGACATCGGCACTGAGGAACTCGCCCACTGGGAGATGATCGCCACAATGGTATACAAACTGACAAAAGGAGCGACGCCTGAGGAGATGAGACGGGCTGACCTCGGGGGCTACTACGCCATCTGGGACAAGGGGATCTTCCCCAGCGACTCCAACGGCGTCCCCTGGACATCCGCCTACATCAACACCATGGGAGACCCGATCGCCGACCTCTACGAAAACATGGCAGCAGAACAGAAGGCGCGAGCTACATACGAAAACCTGATCAACCTCACCGATGACGTCGACCTCCAGGATGCACTGAAGTTCCTCAGGGAGCGCGAGGTCGTCCACTTCCAGCGCTTCGGGGAGACCCTCGACCACCTGCAGGGGTACATGAACGGCAAAAAATATTTTTAAAAAATTAAGCAGCACCGGCGAGATCTTCCCGGTGCTGCTCTTTATTTTATGCCCAGCTCAAGAGCCACAGGCCCCAATCGTGGCTTCCGCTCTGGACAAAAGCTCGTCACCATCGCTCCCGCTGTCAGGGTAGACCGCCTTGCCATAACTCCAGCTCTCAGGATCGGGGAGGAGGCTTCCAAGCCTTTTGATCACGACATCTGCCCCCTTCTCATCCGTCAGCGGAAGCACCAGGGCCAGGGTGCTCTTATTGAGCTCAATAACCGTGTCTATCTCCCTCAAGTGGCGCCGAGCCACCCTCCCCGCCTCGGCGATCTTTTCCCTCGAAGGGCTCTGGCAGCGCGCCAGGACCAGGGCCAGCTTCAGGTTCCCCCTCCGCGCCCGGTTAAGCTCATTTCTCAAAACCTTCTGGAGCAAAGCGGCAGGCGTCATCTCCCCCTGAACCCCGGGCCCTATCAGCCTTTCGACGCGGCTCACGAGAACATCAGGGGTATAGGGCTTGCAGAGGAAATCAACAGCTCCAAGCTCTACTGCGCGCTTCACCACAGAGAGGTTGCTGTCGACTGTCACCACCATCACAGGCACATACCTGTAATCAGGGTTGAATTTGAGATTTTCCAGGACCTTGAGCCCGTCCATGCCTGGAAGGTGGATATCCAGGATCACCAGGTCGTAGGGTTCCCTTTTCCCCCTGACCTTTGCCAGCGCCTCCTGCCCGCTGGAGGCCTCATCGACAATGTAACCCTTTTCTTCCAGCGCCCTTTTTGAAGAAAATCTCGTCAGAGCCGAATCCTCAACCAGCAGGATGCTCTTTTCGAACTGCACCATAATCCTTCGTCCCTCTCCCATCCTTATTCTCGTCCCAAACTCCCCAAGTAAAAGCTGCGTCCCTTTACCCACACCAATATCAGAAAATGCAGCTATTAACCATATGTACCTCTACCTCAAGCTCCCGCTCAACCTCTTAGATCTTATCAAAGTGGACATCGATGTGCCGGTCCGGTTGCCTGTGAAAGCCTTCTGAGCAACTCCCCAGACAGCACCGATAGCGTTGTCGGTGCTGTTTTTGATGGCAACCGTTAGCATATCTGCATAATGCTGCATATCATATCTAACATAAAAGCACCAATCACCTGAAGAAAGGGGAATCGAAGCGATGGCTAGAATTGCCGAACCGTGCTCCTGCACCCCGTACAGCCTCCTCTGCTGCTGCGGGCCGCAGATCGGGATCTCTGTGATCCAGCCTTCTTGTCAAAACCTCCCCGATGGGAGCGTTGTCAACAACCCAGCATACGTCCCCCTCGAAAACAAATCCTACTGGACGTTCAAATTCATCACAGACTGCAACAGCACTACCAGGGCGATCAGCAACTTCGGCATCCCCATCTGTGAGAGCATCTCCAAAGATGTGATCACGGTCAGCGAAAAGATCGACGGCTGCGGTACATTTCAACCTGTACCCTTTACCCTGATCAAAGACGACCCCAATCTTGGGCCTGCCCCTCCGGGTTTCCAGTACCTCAAGGTCGAGACCGGAGGCCGCTACGAGAAAGGGGTCAGCGTCGAGTACAGGATCGAGATCATCGGGGACTACCCCACTTCGCTCCAGCCGATCAAGGTAAAGGCCGGAAACAATGTTCTCACATTTGACTGCGGCTGCTTCCTGGTGCCCCAGTGCCCTCCCCAAGGGAAGCTGGCGATGACGAAGAAGTGCTCGGAGACGATCGTCAACAACCAGGCGACGCTCAGCTACAACCTGACAGTTGCCAACATCGGAAATTCGCCGCTGCAAAACGTGCAGTACCTCGACCTGATCACGATCCCCCTGGCGCTCACGCCTGGCGTGATCACGGTAACTCCCGCAACCCTGACCGTAGACACCAGCACTTCGGGCCTGATCAGGATCAGCGGCAACCTGGGGACGATAAACCCCGGCGCTGTTGTCAACATCACCTATACGATCCCCATCATCGCCATCAGCGAGCCAGGAAGGTATCTCATCACCAACACAGCGCTGGCGACAGCGACAGGAACCCAGGCCACAGCGACCTGCTCGGCGAACATCAAGGCAGTCAAGCTGGACACCCAAAAGTGCTGTGTTGTCACCGACACCAACAAGGGAGCATTCCGCCTCTCGGTCTCCAGCATCGGGCTTTCCCCCGACACCAGCGTAGATATTTCTGACGAGATCTTCATCCCCGCTGGTGTCAACATCCAGTTCAACAGCTTCGACGGCTGCACCGCCACTTTCGCCGATACGGGCACCCCGGTTCCGCTCAACATCAACATCGCTGGCCCCAGGAGGATCATCGTCTCCTGCAGCAACATCCCCATCCCCACAGGAAACACCGTGCAGAAGAACATCACCTTTACCCTGATCTCCAGCTCAGCGCCTGGGACGACGAACATCGAAAACTCCCTGATCTCCGTCGCCCCCACCCGCCCAGAGGAGCAGGTCTTCCTGGGAGCAGGAACGCTGCCGGCAAGAGCCGACATCCAGGTTCAGCTGAGCATGAACTGCCTCAAGCCTTGTTGAGAAGACACCTTCTCAGGAAAAGCCCGCTGGCAGGGAGAAAGCCCTCTAGCGGGCTTTATTCTTTTGAGGAGGAATCGGATAACTCCTTGACCACCTGAAACACATCTTCCTGTCTGGAGAGACACCTCAGTCCCTTGCTGAACAGTCTGCTGGCTATCGCTGCCACATCTGCGCCGCTGTAATCCCGCTCAGCCAGGTGATCGGGATCGACAAGGTAGCACCTCTTCCCAGCTTCCAGCAAGGGCTCCAGCACCAGCAGGTTCCTCAGGTTGCCGTGCCCGAATGGGGTCTCCAGAAGAAACACGGCGTCAGCCTCCATGGCAAGTTCTAAATTCTTCCTATAGCTCTCCTCCCCGATGGCAGAAAAGGGTTTCTCTTCCGCGACAGGCACCCCCAGCATCCGGGCGACCTCCCAGTCGGTATCCTTGATATTCAATACACCCGCCGAAACCTGATATCCCATCCTGACCAGCTGCCCCATCAGCCTTGCCCCCGTGCCGCCACCGCAGATCAGGTGGAGCCGCAATCGGCAATCGCTTCCAGCATTAATATCCACCCGGCCAAGCGGTATCACCTGCGGAATTCCGGCCAGAGGATGCCTCACGACCAACACCTCTGCCCCGTACACATCCCTGATGTTCCCGGGAGTCAACACCTCCTCAGGTGCGCCTGCGGCATAGATCTCTCCCCGATGAAGGAGGATCAAGCTGTCGCTGTACTGAGCGGCCAGATTCAGGTCGTGGAAAATGGCAACAACGGTCAGGCCCTTGTCGCGATTCATCTCCTTTAAAACATCCAGGATCTCCAGCTGGGCCGAGAGGTCGAGATGTGCTATCGGCTCGTCCAAGAGGATGACATCAGGCTCCTGTGCCAGCGCCCGGGCAAGGACGACCCGCTGCCGCTCGCCGCCGCTGAGCTCTAAGATGCTGCGCTCGCGCAGGTGCCAGCAATCCGTCGCCTCCATAGCAGCGCGCACAACGGCCAAATCCCGGGGAGTCGTCCGGGAAAGGCGCCCCTGGTGAGGGTGACGCCCCATCAGCACCACATCATGCGCGGAGAAGGGGAAAGCAAAAGAGCTCTCCTGGGGAACAACAGCCACCTCTCTGGCGAGATCACGCTTGGGAATCTTGTGGACATCCTCGCCGCGAAACCATACAACCCCACAGACAGGCTTTAAGGTGGCTGCCAGCGTTTTCAGAAGGGTCGATTTCCCCGCGGCATTCGGGCCGATGATACCCACAAAGCTCCCCTTGGGGATCTCCAGGTTCATCCCCTTGATGACAGGATGAGCGCCATACCTACATTCCACATCATGGATCTTGAAGACTATCTCCATCTTCAATAAATGCCCCTCTTCCTTGTCCGCATCAGGTAGATAAAGAACGGAGCGCCCAAGAAGGCAGTTATCACACCGACCGGCAGCTCTACAGGCGCGACAATGGTGCGCGCCAAGGTATCAGCCCAGATCAGAAAAATCCCGCCGCTCACGGCGGAGACAGGTATCAGCTGGCGGTGGTCAGGCCCCAGCACCAGGCGCACCAGATGAGGGATGATCAGCCCGACGAAACCCACGGTGCCGGCCAGTGCAACAGCGACGCCGGTGATCAGCGTGGAGATGAGGAAGATCACCCTCTTCGTCCGCTCCACAGAAACCCCAAGCTGGCTCGCAGTCTCATCTCCTAAACTGAGGATGTTGAGATCTCTCCCGTAAAGGCACATGACCAAGATCCCCGCCCCCAGCAGAGGAAGGGTATAAACAAAATACTCGCTTCCCCTCAGGGAAAGGTTCCCCATCAGCCAGAAGACGATCTGGTGGAGGCTCTGCCCGGCTACTGTCAGCAAATAAGAGAGGACAGCAGACATAAAGGAGTTGACGATCACCCCCGAGAGAATCAGCGTCTCAATCTCCAGGTAGCCGTCAACACGCCCGATCCGGTAGACAGCAAGGGTTGTTAGCAAAGCGCCGATAAAAGCCGCAAAAGGCAGGCTGGCATTCCCGAGGGCGGTCGCGCCGCGGAAGACGATGATCATCGCTGCTGCCCCGACCGAAGCCCCTGCTGAAACACCCAGGGTATAAGGCTCGGCCAAGGGGTTGCGCAAAAGCCCCTGCATCGCTGCCCCTGCCACTGCCAGGGCAGCGCCGACAAAGAACGCCAGCACAACCCTCGGAAAGCGGATCTGCATCACGATGACGTCGATCTGCTGCCCCTGATGAGACCCCACCAACCGGGAGAGGGGAGGCAGGTGCGCCGCCATCACCCGGAGAGCAGTCAATGGCGAAATATCGGCGCTCCCTATGGCCACACCGCAGCCAAACGTCAGGACAAGCGCCCCGAGGAGAATAAGGCCCGTACAGATTCCCCTCAGATACCTTCTGCCACCCATGGCTTATAGCGCTTACTTGAAGAGTTCAGGGTAGAGCGCGGCTGCTATCGCCTTAACCGCCTCAGCCGAGCGCGGGCCCGGCCTGCTGAGGAGATCCGGATCGATGTCGGTGATCACCCGGCCCTTGCGCACCGCTTCGATGCTGGTCCATCCGGGCCTCTTCTGGATGCTCTTTTGAACATCCACATAGTAGCTGTCTGCTGCCAGGATAACGTCAGGGTTCTTCTCCACAACGGTCTCGCTGTTGTACATCTGGTACCCTTTGATATCCGCGGCGATATTGACGCCGCCCGCAAGGCTCACCAGTTCATGGACGAATGTATCGCTTCCAGCGGTATAGAGAGGGTCATCGCCGATCTCGATAAAAACCTTGAGGCGCTTCGATTGCGGGATGGCGGCGACCTTCTCCTGAACCTTCTGGATCTCTGACTTCATCTCAGCGATGAGCTTTTCACCCTTCTCCATGGTACCTGTGGCCTTGGCGATCAACTCGATGGCATGGTAAACCCCGGCGATGCTCTCCGGCTCCACGCAGAGAACAGGTATGTTGAGCTTGCGCAGTTTGACCACGGCGTCCTTGTTCATAGTCCACTTAGCAACGACCAGGTCGGGATTGAGGGAGACAACCTTTTCAACATTAGTCTGGAGATCGCCGATCTTCGGCTTCTTCTTCGCCTCAGGCGGATAGTTGCAGTATGTCGTAACACCAACCACCCTGTCACCCAGCCCCAGAGCGAAGAGGATCTCCGTGTTGCTGGGCGTCAGGGAGACGATCCGCTTGGGAACGCCTTTGATGCTCACCTCAGCCCCGGAATCGTCCCTGATCACCACTGGAGATCCAGACTCACGGCTGCCCCCCTTCTCCTGCTTTCCACATCCCGCAAAAAACAAAGACGCTGCCGCAAAAAGGATAGCTGTTGCCAAAACTAAAAACCTCTTCATCTTCTCTTTAAGACCCCCTGATGCATTGTTTTTTAACGTCTTATCTAATTTCTCGACAAGACAGCGCCACTCCTGCTTGGCAATCTTCAAATCCACCGCTTAATCGAGTGTTCCGCTGGAAAGCGAATTGCGGTATAATTTCTCCGTGCAGCTTTGGCACACCAACACGAAGGAAAGGAGCATCCCGGATGCAGCTGAACGCAGAAGAGCTGAACCAACTCAAACAAACCTGCCTCATCCCCCAAAAAGATGGCAGCACCTATGCCATCAGAATCCGCTCGGTCGGTGGCGATATGCAGGTCAAGCAGCTGGAGGCCATCGCCAGGGTCGCAGAGCGCTACGGAAGAGGAGCAGTTCACTTGACAACACGACAAGGGCTGGAGATCCCCGGCGTGGCAGAGGAGCACCTCGATGCAGCGCTCGCCGAACTGCTGCAGAACGGCGTCAACCTGGGGGTAAGGGGCCCGCGGGTGCGGACGGTCACAGCCTGCCCCGGAGCAGCCAGCTGTAAGAACGGGCTCATCGACACAAAGGGGCTGGCAGAGGAGCTCGATAGGCGCTATTTCGGAAAGGAATACGGAAAGTTCAAGATCGCTGTGGCAGGATGCCCCAACAGCTGTACCAAACCCTTGGAAAACGACGCCGGGATCATGGGAGCAGTCATCCCTTCTTGGAACCAAGAAGACTGCAGAAACTGCGGCATCTGTGTCGATGCCTGTCCGGCGGGGGCGATCGAATTCGACGGATCAGGGGTTTACACCAGGAATGCAGAAAAGTGCCTGTGCTGCGGGGCATGCATCAGGGAATGCCCGGCAGGCGCCTGGGAACCAAGAGAAAAGGGGTTCTTTCTTTTCCTGGGAGGGACCATGGGTAAGAGGCCGAGGCTGGGAACCAAAGGGGGCGAATTGA
>JBNATO010000071.1:0-9663 GCA_049701555.1 Thermacetogeniaceae bacterium
CACCAGCTGATCGAGCTCCTGGCTGATCCTAAGCAGCCTTTTACGGTCGCTGAACTCGACAGATACTAACATCCTGCGCCTTTTTTCTATCTCTTGGACGATCTTATTCAAATTCAACCGCAAGCCACCTCTTTCCGTTTGCCGCTGTGCCCATCTCCACTCGCTTAAATCTTTGACACAGAGCGCCTTTATCCTCCTTCATGCCTAAAATTTTTTACTATTTCTAAGTTTTAACGACAGACAATAAGATACATTAAAGCGGGAAGAGAGCAAAAAATAAAACTAAACGAATAAAACGATTGGTGGTGAGGCGCCTATCGGAAGCGAAAAAGAGGTCGAACTCCTTTACCAGCTGGCAAGGCTATATGGAGTCGAAGTGACGTCCTACGGCAAAAACGGAGCCGTTCAGGAGGCGCAACCGCCCTCGCTGCTGGCAGTGCTTCGGGCGCTGGGGGCTCCCGTAACCGGAATGGACGACATTCCAGAGGCGATCCGCCACCGGAAGAGGGAGCTCAAAGAGCGCTGCCTGGAGCCGGTCATCGTGGCATGGGATGGCGAGCTCGACAGCACATCCCTCAATCTCCCGGCAGAACACGCAGACAGGAGCGCCGAATGCTGCCTGGTGCTGGAGACAGGAGAGGAGTGCAGATGGCGTTGCGACCTTTCCTCCCTCCCGGTGCTGGAGGCGGAAACAGTGGAAGGAAGGGAGTACGTGACAAAGCAGCTCATGCTCCCCTCGCGGCTGCCGCTGGGATACCACAGGCTGATCATCGAACATCCCTGGCTCAGCTCCGAGGCCCTGGTCATCTGCGCCCCGCGCCGCCTCCACACCCTCTCCCCTGAGGAGAGAATCTGGGGGGTGTTCATCCCTCTCTACGCCCTTCACTCGAGCAAAAGCTGGGGTGCCGGAGATTTCACAGAGCTTGAAACGCTGGTTGACTGGGTGTCAGACCTTGGAGGGAGTATGGTCGGGTCACTCCCCCTCCTGGCATCCTTTCTGGATGACCCCTTCGAGCCGAGCCCCTACTCGCCGGTCAGCCGACTATTCTGGAACGAGTTCTATTTGGATGTGACAAGGGTCCCGGAACTCCTGGAGTGCCCAGAGGCCCAGGCAATCCTGAACTCGGGTGAATTCTCTCAGGAAATCGCCTCCCTCAGAGCAGACCCTCTTGTAGAGTACCGCCGCCTCATGGCCGCTAAGCGCTGCATCCTGGAACACCTGGCAAGAGCCTTCTTCAACAGGGAATCGCTGCGCAGGGATGAACTGCAGCGCTGGGCAGAAGCAAACCCTAGAGCACTGGACTACGCCCGCTTCCGGGCAGCGGTGGAGCACCAAAGGGCGGGCTGGCCTGCCTGGCCGGAGCGGATGCGGGAGGGGATCATCCAGGAGGGAGACTACGATCCTGCCACTGCCAGCTATCACCTCTACGCACAATGGCTTGTCCACGAACAGCTGGGAGCCGTAGCAGCGAAGGCACGCCAGAAGGGGAAGGGTCTTTACCTCGACCTCCCGCTAGGGGTAAACGCAGGGGGATATGACACCTGGAAGGAGCGCAATGCCTTCGCCCTGGAGGCTAGCAGCGGTGCGCCCCCAGACCTCTTCTTCAGCGAGGGGCAAGACTGGGGGATACCCCCCCTTCATCCGGAAAGGATCAGGGAAGAGGGCTACCGCTACTTCATCGCCTGCCTGCGCAACCACCTCCAGTACGCGGGGATCCTCCGGATCGACCATGTGATGGGGCTGCACCGCCTCTTCTGGGTTCCCAAAGGGATGGCCCCTTGGGAGGGGGTCTATGTCCACTACCGCTCCGAAGAGTTTTATGCGATCCTTTCCCTGGAGTCTAACAGGTATAAGGCGCTTATAGTGGGAGAAGACCTGGGTACAGTCCCTGACTACGTGCGGCCAACCATGAGACGGCATGGGGTCTACGGGATGTACGTCCTCCCCTTCGAGCTGAGGACAGACCCGGAGCAACCCCTGCGCTCCATACCGAATGACACCCTCGCCTGCCTGAACACACATGACATGCGCCCCTTTGCTCACTTCTGGGAAAACGAAAAAGCCGAGATCAAGGATGCCCTCTTGAGTTACCTTAATCGCCTGGGCATGCTCAACCCCGGCCAAAACAGCACGGCAGGCGCTCTCAGGGCCTGCCTCTCCTACATCGCCGCCAGCGACGCGGGGATCATGCTCGTCAACCTGGAGGACCTCTGGCTGGAGAAGAACCCACAAAACGCCCCAGACCTCAGGAGCTATCCCCACTGGCGGCGCAAAGCCTTCTACCCCTTGGAAGCCTTCACCCGATCACCTGAGATCGCAGAGGTGCTCGATGAGATCAGCCGCCTGCGAAGGGGGAAAGCCTATTCTGGCAAAGAACGGTAGTGAAAAACCGCCAGGATCCCCGTCTCCACGCTGATCGTCGGATCAGGCTCCACGATCACATTGGAAACAGCGTACTGGCACCTACACTCGAGCGTCGCCCCCTCGAGGGGATAGCGAAACCCCCTCTCCGTCACTCCTGTCGCCCGATCGCCCAGAACCAGCACAGAGACGGTGTCCCCGGCCCTACCAGGGACCGTCAGCTCATCGCCGACCAGGTAGATGGTCAGATCCGGGGACTCGAAGCTGACCCGAATCCCCTCCTCGACAAGCTTGGAGGCGTTGAAGAGGTTGGAAAGTGTGTGGTCGAGGCGAGAGCCTGTCCCGCCCCAGACCACCACCTCCCGTGCTCCCTCCCTGCGGGCGAGATCAAAGGCGAGCTGCGTGTCGGTGAAATCTTTTTCTGGGGGATAGACCTCGAACCTGACGCCCATCCTCTCCATAAAGGCGCGGTCATCATCCCGGACGGAGTCCAGATCCCCCACGATCCAGTGGGGAATGATCCCCAGCCTGCGCGCAGCGGCCGCCCCCCCGTCTGCGCAGATGATCTTGTCGAACCCCTGCCAGCGGCCTCGATACCATGCGGAGTCTCCGTATTCCCCGTTGGCCATGATCAGGAATTTCACCCTCCATACCCTCTTTCTTCCATCTCTCTCACAGCTTCGATTATATCCTTGAAGCTCTCGAAGGCTAAGGAAGGTATCCCCTTTTCCCGGCAGTAACTATAGAGCGTCCCCTTGGCAAAAACCAGATCAGCGTGAGCAGCAGGGCAGGTGTCAGAATAGCCGTCCCCGATATAGACCGCCTGCTCATCCGGTTGCTTCAGCCTCTCCATCAGGCTCTTCTTGCAGGTTCCACAGGTGGCGCACGACGGGTTGATGTGAGGACACTCGATCCTGAAACCGCCGTCATAGACCAAGCGGTTAGCATAGTAGGGAACAGCGATCCCGTGCTTCTTAAAGATCAGCTCGATGTTGTAGTCATACCCGTCGCTGAGGACGAATACCCTGTAGCCGCGCTCCTGGCAGAACGCCAAAAAATCCTTGAAATAGGGATCGATCTCCAGCGACTCCATCAAATTTCGGATCTCCTCCGGCCCAGCCTTGAAGAGTCGGAAGATCCTGTTGGCACACTCCTCTGTGGAGATCTCCTTCCTCGCCCAAAGCTGGTCGATCTCCCGCCACCCCTCATCCGCAAAGGCCTCCACCATCGCCACACAGGTGTCCACTTTGGTGATGGTGCCGTCAAAGTCGATGAAGAAGACCTTTCTCATGGCTGCCTCCACGCCCTGACCAGCTCTCTGGCCGCCTCTTCGATGTCCTGTCTCCCCAGGATGGCCGAGATCACGGAGATCCCATCGACCCCCGTCTTCTTGACCTCCGCGATATTGTGCAGGCCTATTCCGCCGATCCCCACGACAGGTATGGAAACTGCCTCCTTGATCCTCCGCAGCCCTTCTGGCCCGATCGGGGGCTTCACCAGCTCCTTGCTGCCTGTCGGATAGACGCTCCCTGCCCCCAAGTAATCAGCGCCTGCCCTCTCGGCCTCCCTCGCCTCTTCCTCGTTGGATACCGAGCAGCCCAGGATCTTCCCAGGCCCTAAAAGCCTCCTGGCGACATCCACAGGGAGGTCGTCCTGACCCACGTGCAGCCCATCCGCATCCACAGCCAGGGCGATGTCCAGCCTGTCGTTGATGATCAGCGGAATGCGGTGCGAAGCTGCGAGCCTCTTCATCTGCAAGGCGATCTCGTAGAACTCCCGGCTGGACGCATCCTTTTCGCGGAGCTGCAGCAGCGTCACCCCTCCCCTTATGGCAGCCTCCACAGCCTCGAAGAGGTCTCTTCCCCTGAGAATCCCCCTGTCCGTGACTAAATAGAGGGTGAAGTCTATATGAGCTGTATTCTGCATCTCTTCGCAACCTCCTCTCCCGTGAAGCGATAAACAGCGTCAAAGAGCCGAACCCTGAACGTCCCGGGAGCGTCGCCGCTCATCTCCGCTGCGGCCTCACCGGCGACCCCCATCGCAGCCATCGCCGCGATGCTGGCAGCAAACAGGTCATCGCCTCCTACTGCCGCAGCAGCTGCCACGAGGGCTCCTGCCATGCACCCCGAGCCAGTGATGGCGCTGAAGAGAGGAGTGCCGTTGTCGACAAGGCAGATGCGTTCTCCGTCGCTCACCACATCGGTCTTCCCGGTGGCGATGACAACGGCGTTCAGGCGCTGAGCCAGGCTCCGGCACGCCTCAGCCAGGCCCTCCCCCTCATCCACCGAATCGACTCCCCTCATCTTCCCTGAGAACCCCGCAAGCGATTTGATCTCCCCGGCGTTGCCCTTGATCACCGCTATCCTGGAGCATTCCAGAAGCTCCCGGATGACCTCCATCTTCCTGGAAAGAGCCCCACAGGCGACGGGGTCAAGCACCACCGGCTTCCCCAGCTCAGTCGCGCTGCGGGCAGCCGCCACCGCCGCCTCCTTCTGCTCAGAGGTTAGCGTCCCCAGGTTGATGTAGAGAGCCGAGATCGCAGCCGCGAACTCCTCGACCTCCCCCTTCACCTCCACCATCGCCGGAGATGCTCCGAAGCAGATCAGGATGTTGGCCACATCGTTGACAGTCACATAGTTGGTGATGCACTGGACAAGCGGTGTGCTCTTCCTCACCCTGCTCAGGACCTCTGCAATCTTGTCGAGCATGCCTCTCTCCCCTTCACAGCAAAGTTTTGTCTGACAAACCTGAAGATTATGTAGACCACAGCTGTGGCCAGCATCGAAGGAATCGTCGACCCGATCACCAGGTCGTACCTGATCACGGCGTAGTACGCAGCCACACCCGCTGCGGCTGCCAGCAGCCCCTCGACGTTGAAGAGGTCTCCTGCCCTATCCTCCTTAAACAGGAAGTAGTCCATGATCACCACAGTGAACGTGGGAGCGAAGAGGGAGCCGATCATGTAGAGGAAGTTCTCGTACTGCTCCATCGGGAAGAAGAGGGCAAGCAGCGTCCCCAAGCCGGAGAAGACCAGGATCAGGCTCTTCCTGGAGATCCTCGAGGTGAGGTTCAGCGTCGACATCACAGCTGAATAAACGTCCAGGAAGGTAGTGGTGACGGTCGAGAGAACAACGATCAGCAGGGCGGAAATCCCCAGATTGAGCTTCATCAACACGGCGATGGGGTCCGGCGTCCCGGCATAGATCGCCGAAAGCAGCCCTGTGATATACATGAAGCAGCTGCCGACGAAGTACCCCAGGAAGCTCCCGAAGAAGCTCCCCCTGGCGCTGCGCCCGTTCATCGTGTAGTCGGAGATCAAGGGAACCCAGGATAAGGGCATGATCACGCTGAGCTCCAGCGCGGTACCGAAGGAGACGCTGCCGGAGACCGGATGCGCCCCTCTCCCTGGAAGGATCGCCGCCAGCATGACGACGCTCAAGGCGAACAGCAGGATCACCGCGATGTCGTTCACCAGGTTGATACCCCGCTCGATGTAGAGCGCCCAAACAGCGACGAGGATGCCTGTGATGATCACCAGGACTTGGAAGTTCTGAAACCCGAAGAGCTGATCAGTGATCGTCTGCAGCGAGCGGGTGCACTGGATGAGCATGATCGCCGTCCACCCCACAAGCTGCACGATATTGAATATGGATACGATGTAAGAGCCGTATCTCCCGAGCGATAGCCTGCTGGAGATAAGGGACGGGCTTCTCCTCTCAAAGCCGATGATGCCGACAACGGCAAGGATCAGCGTCCCGATCAGGTGCCCGATCAGGATCGCCGCGATCCCCTTTTTGACCCCCAGCGGGGCGAGCAGGCTCCCTGTCATGATCTCCGCAAGAGAGACGGCAGCACCGAACCATAGGGCAAAAAAGCTGAAACCGCTCGTCCTCTTCACCTCATCCACGAGGAATCCTCCCTCCTGTAGAGATAGAAGTGGTCCGTGGGCCCAACTCCATGGCCGAGGTTGAAGGAGTGTTCGATCGCCCCTGTGATGTACTCCTTGGCCAACCTCACAGCCTCCAGCACAGGGTGGCCTTTGGCCAGGAAGGCCGCTATGGCAGAGGAAAATGTGCAGCCTGTGCCGTGCGTGTTTTTGGTCTCTATCCTTTTCCCTGTCAGGTGGGTGAAGCGCTCGCCGTCATAGAAGACGTCGACGGCATCCCCTGCCAGGTGACCTCCCTTCACGACCACGCTCTTAGCGCCCAGCTCGTGGATCTTGGCCGCGGCCTCCTCCATCTGGCTCAGCGTCTCGATCTTCATCCCGGTGATCACCCCTGCCTCGAAGAGGTTCGGCGTGACCACATCCGCTATCGGGAACAACACCCTGATCAGCTCCTCACGGGACTCCGGCCTGAGCAGATGGCAACCGCTCTTGGAGACCATAACAGGGTCGACGACGATGTTCCGGGCCTTGTGCGCCCTCAGGCGCTCCCCGATCACGTCGATGATCTCGATGCTGGAGACCATGCCGATCTTCACGGCATCGATCCTGATGTCCTCGAAGAGGCAGTCGATCTGGTCGCGGATGATCTCAACGTCGAGCTCCCTGACGCTCACCACGCCCATGGTGTTCTGGGCTGTGACGGCGGTGATCACGCTCATCCCGTAGGTCCCCAGGGCGCTGAAGGTTTTTAAATCGGCCTGGATACCGGCCCCGCCGCAGGAGTCGGAACCGGCGATCGTCAGCACAACTTTCATCTCGCTCATCTCGCTTCTCCTTTCCAGTATTTCCCGATTTTTTCCTCAATCGTCACCCCGCCAGGCTTGCAGTCGATCTTCACCACAGAGACAACCCTTTCCGCGCCGAGTTCCAGGCAGAGCCTCTGGGCTTTCTCGACGATCTCCAGAAGCTGGTGGAGGTCCCCCTCCATCGTCGTCTCCATTGGGCCAACCAGGTGCTTCACCCCCGACTCCCGGATCAGGTCGATCACCCTGTCGACCAGCGGATAAACCCTCCCATCAGGGACAAGGGGGATCACCTGGAGGCTGACATTGCAGATGAGAGCATCGTTCTCGTCGCCCAATCTCAGTTCCCTCCCAAGACTTGGTTTATGGTGCGGACAGCGCACATCTTTCCGCACATCGTGCAGGTCTTCTCATCCTGCGGGCGGGACTCCTCCCGGTAGCGCCTCGCCTTCTCCGGGTCCAGCGCCAGCTCAAACATCCTCTCCCAGTCCAGCCTGAGCCTGGCCTCGCTCATCTCGTCATCCCACTTCTGCGCCCCAGGAATTCCCTTGACTATGTCAGCTGCGTGAGCAGCGATGCGCGCTGCTATGATCCCATCCTTGACATCGTCCAAGGAGGGGAGGCGCAGATGCTCAGCAGGGGTGACGTAACAGAGGAAATCCGCGCCGCTTGCTGCGGCGATCGCTCCGCCTATGGCTGCGGTGATGTGGTCGTATCCTGGAGCGATATCTGTCACCAAGGGCCCCAGCACGTAGAAGGGGGCGCCGTGGCACAGCTTCTTTTCCAACAGCACGTTGGAGGCGATCTCGTTCAAAGGCATATGCCCTGGGCCCTCGATCATCACCTGGACTCCCTTCTCCCAGGCCCTCTTGGCCAACTCTCCCATGACGATCAGCTCCTGGACCTGCGATGCATCTGTGGCATCCCTGATGCAGCCCGGGCGGTTGGCGTCGCCGAGGCTGATAGTCACATCGTACTCCCTGCAGATCTCCAGGAGCTCATCATAGTGCTCATAAAAAGGGTTCTCCTTGCCGTTCATCTCCATCCAGGCAAAGACGAGGGAGCCACCCCTGGAGACGATGTTAGTCAACCGGGGGTTCTTCTTCAGCCTGGCGGCGGATTCCCGGTTGATGGCGGCGTGGATGGTCATGAAGTCCACGCCATCCTGGGCGTGTTTCTCAACGACCTGGAGGAACTCCGAAGCGGTGATCTCCTTGAGGTCCTTGTCATAGAAGCCCACGGCGTCGTAGACAGGCACTGTCCCGATGGCTACAGGGGACATCTCCACAAGCCAGCGCCTGAATTCCTCCGTCTTCCCGCAGCAGCTCAGGTCCATGATGGCGTCGGTCTTAAACTCGATGGCCAGCTTTGCCTTCCTCATCTCTTCCTCGATGTCGCAGCAATCGTTGGAGACCCCAAGGTTGACGTTGACCTTCGTCCGCAACCCCTGTCCGATACCGCAGGCATCCAGCGACTTGTGGTTCCTGTTCGCCGGTATCACCACCTTCCCCTCTGCGACTAGCTTCCTCAACTCCTCAGGGTCAACGCCCTCCTTCCGGGCGACGACCTCCATCTCAGGAGTTACAATCCCCTTGCGGGCAGCATCCATCTGAGTCGCATAAGTCATCCTGCATCCCTCCTGTTTTTTAAAAGATTCCCGCAACCCTCGACCTGCTACTCGTCACCAAGGGAAAGCGCGCCGAAGAATGCCTCCCAGAAGCGATCGACCGGTGGCGGGGTGATCCCCTCCTTCCTTCCATCAACCTCTATCCAGCAACACCCCTCCTCTAAAGGCACGACCTCTCCGATGTCCGCAGCTGGAATCCCCGCATCCTCAAAAGCCCGGAGCAGGTCCCCAGCCTTGTCGGGGGAACAGGTCAAGACAAGAGTCCCCTCGCTGATCACCTGGAAGGGATCGAGCCCGAAGTGCTCGCAGACAGCCCTGACGTCCTCCGGCACAGGTATCCTCATCCTCTCGATGCGCAGCCCAACCCCGGATGCTTCGGCGATCTCCCAGAGGCAGCGCTCAAGGCCGCCCTCAGTGGCATCGTGCATGGCATGCACCCCACCCACGCCTGACGCCACGGCTGCATCTTCAACCACCGTGATCTCCCGGAACCTGCGCCTAGCGCGTTCCACAAGATGAGCAGGAACACCGGCTGCGAGGAGCCTATCGCCGAACTCCGAAGAAAGGATGCCCGCAGCCTCGATGGCCACCCCCTTGGTGATGAGCACTGCATCTCCGGGGCGCGCTCCAGCAGGCGTGACAAACTCCTTGCCGAACCCCCAGACGGTGATCCCTCCGACAGTTGGGACGGTCACCGCAGAGTAAAAGCCGGTATGCCCTCCTACGATGGAGATCCCTAGCTCCCTGGCCGCATCGCTGACGCTGGAAACGAGCGATTCTATGTAGCCCTCAGGTGTTTCCGGCGGAAATAGCAGCGAGTAGGTCATGAAGCGCGGCCTTATTCCCATAACAGCCACATCGCTGGCGCCGATGTGCACGGTGATCCACCCAAAGTCCTCCGGGCTCGTGGTCGGCCCCGGGAAGATGGGATCCTCGGCGATGGCCATGTACTCGTCTCCGACCTTTAAGATCGCCGCATCCACAC
>JBNATO010000072.1:0-9657 GCA_049701555.1 Thermacetogeniaceae bacterium
GATGGGACCTATCGCCGGGCTCCTTTCAGGAGCAGTCACTGGGGGTCTAGCAGGCGGCCTGATAGATTGGGGGATTCCCGCTGAAGAGGGCCGCCACTATGAAGAAGACGTTAAGGCAGGCAAGACTCTTGTTGCAGTGCAGTGCGAGGAACAAAAAGCAAACGAGGCAGCCAGCATCTTGCGCCATCATGGCGCCCACGATGTCGCAACACACTAGAAAGATGCAGGGCAGGTAGGAGACAACTACCTGCCCTGTAATCTCTATTCTGCAGAAACCTTAAAACCTTCGGTTAATTCTTTCAGGTGATTCGCGATATCACGGAGGGCATTTACCGAGGATGCCAGCGCTTGCATATGAGCAGTTTGTTCTTCTGTAGCAGCCGCAACCTCCTCAGCACTGGCGGCAGTCTCCTGAGCAATAGAAGCGATATTTTCAATGGCACTCGAGGTCTGATCCGCCTCCGCAGCCATGCTGCGGGTCGCCAGAGCAACTTCTTTGATCCTAAACGTAACATTATCTATGGACTCACTTATTTCATTGAAGGCATTCCCTGCTCTCTGAACCACGTTGATCCCATTCTGCACCTCTTCTGTACCTCTTTCCATCGCTTGCACCGTCCTGTCTGTCTCAGCTTGAATCTCACCGATCAGAGCCGAGATCTGTTCTGCGGCTTTTGCAGACTGTTCAGCAAGTTTGCGGACCTCTTCTGCTACCACAGCGAAACCTCTCCCTTGCTCACCAGCGCGGGCAGCCTCAATAGCCGCATTTAATGCCAGCAGGTTCGTCTGATCTGCAATGTCTGTGATCACTGTCACGATCTGGCCGATTTCCTGTGACCTCGTCCCGAGAGTTCTTACCATTTCAGCAGAGCGGTTCACGGCTTCGCTGATCGTCTGCATTTGCTCCACCGCAAGCGTGATAGCCTTGTTGCCATTGCCTATGGAGGCGCTCGCCTGCTCAGCAGCAGACAAAACTGTTTTAGAATGTTCGTCGACTTGATGAACTTGTCTGAGCATCTCCGCGATCTGTTCAGTTGCTTTTTCAACGCTTCTCGCCTGATTATCCGCTCCTGTAGCTACCTGTTCTATCGTAGCAGCGATCTGCTCAGTGACCTTGACAGATTCCTCTGCGCCTTGTCTCAGCCGTTCCGCCGAATTAAAAAGCTCTCTGCTCGTATCAATAATCTTTTTGATAATACTCTCACGAGTCTCCATCATCAAGTCAAACTGCTGGCCTAACTCTCCGATCTCATCACACGGCTTAAAGTTCGTGCGCACCGTAAGATCTCCTTCGCCCGCTCTTTGCATAGCCATCCTAAGCGCTTCAACAGGACGGCAAATATATCCAGCAAAAAACCAAGAGATCAAAACTATCAGCACTATCCCACCAAAGCCGAAAACCGCCATACTTTTGGCATAGGATAACGCCATATTGTAGTATTTCGTATTAGGAACCCCCACATACCAGATCCCGATGATCCTCCCCTTGCTGTCCCTGATCGGTTGGTAAGCCGTCTGGTTCCACACTCCAGCCACATTAGCCTTTCCTAGGTAGACTTCTCCCCTTCTCAGAACAACCTCTGCTACAGCAGGATCGACCTTTGTGCCGACAGCGCGCTTTCCATCCTTCAAAACGTTTGTGGCTACCCTTGTATCCCCTTGGAAAATGGTCACTGTATCCCCTGTCAATGAACCGATTTTATCGACAATTTCAAAATTGCCATTCATCAATGTATCGCCCTTATACAGCTTACCATCCCTTATCTCCCAAGGTCCCGGATAGACTCGATCCAGGTAAGCCGCCCCTAAAGCTAGGTCCCCTTTTAGCTTTTCCTGAGCAGCCTTGATCACGTTGTCATACATGGTTTTATCAGAATAAACAGCCACAACCAGCGAAAACACTATAATTGCCCCTAATAGCAAGATCATCAACTTCCAGCGCAATCTCACTCTCATGGCAAAACCCCCACCTACACTTTTAGTAAAAAATTCGACAAATGGTTAAAGATTCCTGCAATTTTTATGCGACCTATATCTTAAAAATAGTTAAAATTTTGTAAAAAAGAGGATTTCCTCAAGCTGCGTCGAAAAACTAACAATCGCACCATACACGAAGAAAGGAGAAAAAGCCGGTGCGAATAGCCCTTGCCCAGATCAACCCCACAGTGGGGGACTTCGAAGGAAACCTTAAAAAAATCACTGAATATATAATGCGCGCGGCGGAGTTCAGAGCAGATCTGGTCTGTTTCCCCGAGATGTCGACAACCGGCTATCCCCCTGAAGATCTCCTGCTGAAGCCAAGCTTCATCGAGGCAAACCTTGACTGTATCAAAGACATCGCTGCAGCCACCCGAGACCTCGATATCACCGCAGCTGTCGGCTTTGTCGACCTGGAGGGCGGCAAAATCTATAACGCTGCAGCAATTATCAATAAGGGAAACATCGCCGCTGTTTACCACAAGAGGCACCTCACCGATTATGGGTTCTTTGACGAAAAGCGCTATTTTTGCAGCGGCAATGAGGGGCTTGTCATAACCTGCGCTGGGGTAAACGTAGGATTGACTATCTCTGAGGATATCTGGCACTCAACAGACTTTGCTAGCGCAGTAGCAAAAGAAGGTGGGGCACAGCTCATCATCAACCTCAGCGCATCTCCCTTCCACATAGGAAAGCAAAAGCTGAGGAAAAGGGTGCTCTCAGGGCGCGCTGCTGACAACATCTGCTTCCTCGCTCTTGTGAACCTCGTCGGCGGCCAAGATGAGCTGATCTTCGACGGGAACAGCATGATCTTTGATGAAGAAGGCAACATTGTCCGACAGGGAAGGTCCTTCGAAGAAGACTTGATCATCGCCGACCTGAAAACAGAAAGGGTTAGGCGCAGGCGCTTATACGCCTTCAAAAGCCAAGAAGAGAAAACACTCGCTGAAGCAAAGGTAAACATCAGAAAGGTTTTCGTTTCTGAACCTGCATCTGGGGCATACCCCCATATCACATGCGCAGAACCGGAAAAGAACTCTGAAGACCTGGAGGAAGCGGAGGTCTACAACGCCCTGGTGCTCGCTGTTCGCGACTACGTTAATAAGAACAACTTTCCAGGTGTCTACATTGGGCTGAGCGGCGGGATCGACTCAGCCCTCACGGCAGCCATCGCCGTAGACGCCCTGGGACGGGAGCGGGTGACCGGCGTCTTCATGCCATCCCCGATCACCTCCGAAGAAAGCCGCGAGGACTCTGAGCAGTTGGCTGCAAACCTCGGCATAAAGCTATTAACGATCCCGATCGAAGAGATCGCCGCTGCCTACACGGCGACCCTCCAGCCCCTCTGCGACGGGAAACTTGAGGACATCACCATCCAAAACATCCAGGCCAGGATCCGCGGCAATATCCTTATGGCTCTCACAAACCAGTTCGGAGGCATCGTCCTCACAACAGGAAACAAGAGCGAACTGAGCACAGGCTATGCCACGCTTTACGGAGACATGGCAGGAGGTTTCGCTGTGCTGAAAGATATCCCCAAAACCCTCGTCTATAGGCTTGCCCGCTACCGCAACAAAAAAGCCGGAAAGCCCTTGATACCCTTGCGGGTTCTGGAAAAGGCGCCTACTGCTGAGCTGCGCCCAGGGCAGAAGGATGAAGACGACCTCCCGCCCTACAGCATCCTCGACAAGATCATCGAATATGTGGAACAGGGCTACAAGGCAGAGGAGATCGTAAAAGAAGGGTTCACACCAGACCATGTTTCTCGCACAATCGCCATGATCTACAGAAGCGAATACAAGCGCAGACAAGCACCCCCAGGTGCCAGGATTGCGCCAGATACCTTCTTGTTCAAAAAGGGGCGTATCCCGATCACCAACAAGTTTCGAAAAAATTAAAAATGGCGTTCCAATTTTCTCAAAATTGGAACGCCACATATTTCTAATTAATACCTCTTAATACCTCGTCAAATACATCTTTATTTCCCACGGATGCACCTGGATGCGATACTCCTCCCATTCCAGGGTCTTAGCAGCAAGGAACTTCTCATAGACATGAGGTCCAAGCGCCTCCTGGATCACCGTGTCCTTGCGCAGCTCCTCCAAAGCTTCGCCAAGGTTGCTGGGAAGACATTCTATACCAAGCCGCGCCAGTTCCTCGGGCGACATCTCATAGATGTTTTGATCCACAGACGGAGGCGGTTCGATTTTCTTCTTAATGCCATCAAGCCCAGCTTTGAGAATAACAGCAAAAGCCAGATAAGGGTTGCAGGAGGGATCGGGGCTCCTGAGCTCAAAACTTGTCCCCTTCCCTCGCCGCGCCGGAACTCTCACCAGCGGGCTCCTGTTCCTTGGGGACCAGGCGATGTAAACAGGAGCCTCATATCCGGAAACCAGCCTTTTATAGGAGTTAACAAGAGGATTGGTGATCGCCGTATACCCCTTGGCATGAGCGAGCAACCCTCCAAGATAGTACATGGCGATCTTGCTCAGCTGCAGCGGCTGATCAGGGTCGTAAAAGACATTCTCGCCATTTGAGAAAAGCGACTGGTTGACGTGCATGCCAGACCCAGGCACTCCAAAAACCGGCTTCGGCATAAAGGTGGCGTGGAGACCATGCCGCTGCGCAATCGCCCGAACCACATATTTAAAGGTGACCACATTATCGGCAGTAGTCAAGGCATCATCGTACTTGAAATCTATCTCATGTTGACCTGGGGCCACTTCGTGATGAGAGGCTTCAACCTCAAACCCCATTTCCTTCAACGCAAGCACCATATCCCGGCGCGTGTCCTCACCCCTATCAAGAGGGCTAAGGTCAAAATAGCTCCCCGAATCATGCGTCGTTACTGTGGGCCTTCCTGTTTCATCGGTGTTGAACAGGAAAAACTCTGCCTCTGGCCCCACGTTCATCGTGTACCCCATCTCTTCAGCTTCCGCCAGGACCTTCTTTAGAACATAGCGCGGACAGCCCTCAAAAGGCGTGCCATCTGCATTGTAGATATCGCAGATAAGGCGCCCGACCTTTGCGCCATCGCGTCCACGCCAAGGAAAGATGGCAAAGGTATTCGGGTCAGGTATGAGATACATATCGGACTCTTCAATCCTCACAAAACCCTCAATAGAAGAGCCATCGAACATGATCCCCTCGTTGAGAGCCTTCTCCAGCTGCTCCACGGTGATCGCTACATTCTTCAACGTGCCTAAGATATCTGTAAACTGGAGCCGTATGAACTGCACGCCAAGCTCCTCAACCAGCGCAAGCACTTCTTCCTTTGTCCTTTTGATCATAATTCGCCTCTGCTCTCCTTTCCTGAGAGATCGCCGATCAGTACCAAACCGAATCAGCTCTTCACGTATGTGCACTTCTGAGAACAACCGGCACACTTCTGCCTGAGCCCTACCACAGGAGGTTCTCCTTTGATCGCCTTGATCAGATCAACAGCAGACTTCACCCTTTCCCCATCTCCCGATATCGCTATTGCGATCGAACCCTCTGATCCTCCCACACCACCTGCCCCGATCGCCACTGCCTCAACACCAAAGAGGACCTCCAAGGCTACAAGTTCAGTCACAATTTTCCCGTAGGCCAACGGGATCATCCCAACAGGGCTACCGAGGCTGTAATCAAAGAGGCGGTTTCCGCAACTCCTCGCAGCATCCCTCACAGAAGGTATCATCTTTTCGAGCCCAACGGGGATGACGAGGTGAGAGCCCCTTCCTGCGACGATCCCCAGCGCCCTGCCGATAGTCCCGCCAGTAGGCGAAGAAACTAGCACACCTGCCAGCCCAGATGCGTCTATGGCGTTGGCACCTTTGATAAAAACGTCATCTGGGCCAAAGTCATCCAAGACATCCTCCCAGGCAGCATCCACTACCTCACCTTTGACAAGCACAATCGGTGCAATCCGCTCTTCAGAAGGCGTCACACATAGCCTCCCGTCCGTAATTATCCCTGCTGTGTAGCGCTCTTTCTGAATCTTGACTCCCGCTATCTCTTCCGCCACAAAGGCATTGGTGGTACCCCCTGCTATTATAACCTTGCCTCGTTCGAGAGCGTGTTCGACCTCGGGCAGACGCCTGACGCCTTTAGCTATCAGCCGTTTGGACTCAGAAGGGGTCAATACAAAAACAGCTCTCTGCACTTCTTCAACTCCCTTCTCTGATTCCTAAGAGACAATATCAATCAACAATAGATATTTTACCAGAACACCCATCATCATTTCACCACATGCTGCCCCAAAACCTGCAAGCAAAGGTTGACAAAGATAACCATCTCTCTGAAAATTAAATAGAGGTTATGAAGAACAACACAGGGGGAAGGGAGTCTTGCCCCGGTGCTTTATGCTATAATAAGCGACATCCATGCTAATCTGGAGGCTCTTTTAGCAGTCTTGGACGACATAGGGAAACAGCAGATCGCCAGAGTCATCTGCCTCGGCGACATCGTGGGTTACTACCCAAATCCTAACGAATGCGTCGAAATCTGCCGAAATCGCCGATTCCAGTGCATCAGGGGTAACCACGACGATGCGGCAGTGGGCGCTATCGAGATTGTAGACTTCAATCCGGCAGCTCAACACGCCCTTCGCTGGACCATCGAACGCCTCACAGAAAACAACAAAGAATGGCTCCGGAAGCTGCCCGAGCAGCGTCTGATTGAGGAGCGCATCCTAGCAGTTCATGGATCACCTTGGCACCCCTATGACTATATTTTTACACCAGGGGGGGCAGCCAGAGCCTTCGCATATTTGAGCGCCAACTATCCCAATGTGGAGATATGTTTTTTTGGGCATACCCACCAGCGAGCTCTCTACTCCGCTAAAAAAGGGAAAATCCACGAAGTCGTGAAAAACACCCGTTTTCGACTTGAAAAAGGTGGAATCTACCTCATCAACCCCGGAAGCGTGGGCCAGGCGCGGGACGGAAGACCAGGAGCTTCATACATCTTGTTTGATTCTGAGCAGAATGAAGTAGAATTTCGGCATGTCGACTATGATATTGAGCTGACTCAGCGCAAAGTCATCTCCGCAGGCCTCCCCCTGATGCTGGCGGAGCGCCTGGTTCTGGGGTTATAATCAGAAGTGTTTTTTCAACCACATCAATGTGGCTTCTATCGCCTCCGCCTGATGCTCGCTAAGGTGATGATCGCCTCCAGGTATCAGGACCAATTCCTTCGGCTCACCAGCAGCCTGGAACATCATCTTAGCGCTCTCCACCGGCACTAGCTCATCAGCCTCACCATGCAGGATCAGGAGTGGCCGCGGCGAAACTGCTGCAACCAGTTCTTCCATTCTGTAACCTACAAGGTCCCTTAGGAAATCCGGCTTTTTGGTATACTTTCGATAGCCATTCTCAAACGTCACAGTCTCTCCTCTAACCATTGCCTGATACAACTCTTCACCCAAAATCGCCTTCAAAACAGGGACCATATCTATCGGAGTACTCCAAAGGCAGACCCCCTTTATGCGCTTTTCCCTAACAGCCCCAACAAGGACAGCATTTCCGCCGAAACTGCGGCCAAGAGCTATAAACTTTTGATACCCTAATTCGTTCAGAAAGTCGAGCGCCGCAGACAGGTCACAGGCGTTTTTTGTGAGCGTAGCAGAGGCAAAATCGCCTTCGCTCTCGCCGGAGCCTGCGAAGTCAAAACGCAGCACTCCGTAGCCAGCGGAAGCCAACTTCTCTGCAAGGACAACTGCCCTACCTCCTCCCTGCCTAGTCCCCAGAAAACCGTGACAGACCACCACAACATATTCCGGGGTTCCGGTTGCCGGGAGGTGCAGATCTCCGATGATCCGTTCCCCCGAAGCATTCACAAAGCTAACCCGTTCGGTCATTTTTTGAAAAATCCACCTCCCTGACGCTGGAGTCAAAGCCCTTCAAGGACCGTCCTTACCCACTGTTGTCCTCTCTGCCCAGCTGACGGATGCGGTCCAAAAGGTAAGAACGCTCATTTTTCTCGGGCTCAACCAAGACTTCGTTCCATAGCAATCTGAGAATTCTGCCAACAACAGGGCCCGGACGGCATTTGAGAATCCGCTGGACATCATTTCCGTCGACAGCAAGATCCCTTATACTAAATGCCGTTTCCTCTTTGAGGATGGCATCAAGCTCTTCCCGAAACCGCTCAAACGCTTCCAAATCTCTCTCAATGATAAGAGTGCTGTGGGCCAAAAAATCTGCCAACCGGACAACCATCAGGTCCTCTATGAGATCCTGTCCTACCCTAACGACCAGCTTTCGGATCCCTGGAGGACCCATTTTAAGGTTGAGCATGTGCTCTCTTATCAGCGTAGTAACCATCCGGATCAGCCGTTTTTCGTAGCGCAGCCTTCTCAGGATCTCCTCTGCCATCACCGCTCCCAGGTGGTTATGCCCATAAAAATGCCCGCGCCCATCCTCCCCACGGCTGAAACACCTCGGTTTCGCAACATCGTGCAACAACACAGCTATGCGGACAAGAAGCTTCGCAGGAGTATACCTCAAAGCCTCAAAAGTATGCTCTAAAACCGTGTACTGATGAGAAGGATGATACTGAGAAAAAAGCCATCCTTCTCTCAATTCTGGAATTATTAAAAAGAGCAGCCCTGTCTCCTTCAAAAGCTCCATTCCATCCATAAAATATGTGGAAAGCAGGATTCTATTGAGTTCATCCCTGACGCGCTCAGCGGCTATCTCCTGAATAAGCTCTGCATTTCTGAAGATGGCATGCATCGTCTTCTCTTCGATCTTAAAACCAAGCTCAGCAGCCAACCTGATGGCTCTCATCATCCGCAAGGGGTCTTCAAAGAAGCGCCTCTCCGGCTCACCAACCCCTCTTATCTCCTCGCGGCAAAGGTCTCTGACGCCTCCAAAAGGGTCATGGAGCTCGCCCAAAAGAGGGTCATACGCCAGAGCATTGATCGTAAAATCGCGCCTGGCGAGATCTGTGTAGAGGTCATTCACAAAATGCACTTGATCAGGATGGCGAAAATCGGAGTAATTTGCTTCCTTACGGAAAGTCGTGATCTCCAGAGGTAATTTACCCATGAACACAGTCACTGTCCCAAACTTAATTCCCGTAGCAACCGTTTTACACCCTTCCCTTGAAAAAATATCTTCTACCTCCATCGGCAAGGCATCTGTAGCTAAATCCCAATCCTGAGGCGTACATCCCATCAAGAGAGCTCTGATAGCCCCACCCACTACAAAGGCCTGTTTACCATGTTTTGCTAATATATCACATGCCTTTCTAACCTCTATCGGAAGAGGCAAAACCATGCCACTCGTTCAGCTCCCCCGGCATGCTGTTCCTTAACCTATCTTTCCCAAAAAACAGAACACTCATAGAATTCCTCAGAAGATAAACTTTTCCTTCAACAGAATCTCAAGAAAAGCGGTTGAACCTCTTGGAAATAATCACTAGAATATATTATTTAAAATCTTCATCTGCAGGTGAGGTCATTTGCGCACAGGCAGCGTCGATCTTCCTCTGCACAGCGGCGAATGCCCCAGATGGCTCTTCGAAAGGATGACGAAACTCAGCCGTTCCATCCTGATGCTCCTAGTGCGGGAAGAGGGCGCAGCAGGCGTTCTGAAAAGGCTGGCAGATCCTTTCTGGTTCCAGGCATTGGGCTGCGTATTAGGATTTGACTGGCACTCATCCGGTCTAACCACGACGGTATGCGGCGCCCTCAAG
>JBNATO010000073.1:0-9538 GCA_049701555.1 Thermacetogeniaceae bacterium
ATCGCCATGCCTAAACCCAATATGTACCAATCACTGCATACCACGGTCCTAGGGTTAACCGATGAGATCTGCCAGGGTGATCGGGTCCGGGTTGGCGATGCCCTTTAGATACCCGGTGTCTCCGGAGCGCTCCCAGATGAAGGCCTTATACCGGGCGAAGATCCCCGAGCCATTCCTCCTGTAGAAGTCGGCAAGCAGAGCGATGAGGTCACCCCATCCCCTCTTGGAAGCAAACTCACCCTTCATCGTTGCGCTCTCCCGGGAATGGTGGTTGGTGGTGTTTGAAGACTGAGGGGGGCTCCATTCAGGGAGGGCATCGATGATGCTTCCTTCCTGGCCTGTCTTGCAGAATTTCATCGCCTCATCTTTGATCTCTCTCGATGACAGGTTTGCCACCAGTTCGAGGGAGTCGAGGTCGCTTGCAGCTGCTTTTTCGATGCGGCTTATCATCTCCTCTTCTCCCTTCTCAATGGCAAGGGAGTAAGGGGTTTCGCTATAAAGGATCAGGTCGATGATGTGCTCCGCTAGGGAGTGAGCCTTATTGGAGATGAGGGAGTAGAAGAGATCGTTGTAGAGATTGATGAATCTGCTGGTGTCGAAGTTATCCCGTTCCGCCTTACACAGGTAGTCCAGCGCCGCGTAAAGGTTCTTCAATACCTCATCCTTGAGGAGTCCTCTGAAGACTGCCAGGGAATCCAGGGCTAGTTTGATCTTTTTAAGGCCTTTTATTGGTGATGCTAGGATGTTAGCCATACTGCCTGAGCACTTCCTCCCCTTTGGTGTTTGCTACGGGTTTATTTTACATCATCTTTTAAGCTGCGGCATCCCTATGACCGGGATAAATAAATAGTTGCAGGATTCCTGGGCTGCCGAATGGAACAATTTACAGCAAAGGAGGGATGCTGCGGGTGAGGTTTTTGCACACAGGAGATGTCCATCTTGCTCCTGAGGCTCCTGTCAGGTTTGAAACCCTAAGGTCCATTTGCGAAATGGCGCAAGAGTTCAGGTGCGATGCCCTGCTGATCGCTGGCGATCTCTTTGACAGCGTTGAGGCTGCTTCGGATATGCGTGGGAAGGTGAGGGAGCTTTTCGACTCCCTTGTTTGTAGTGTCTGTTTGATACCTGGGAACCACGATGCCGGAGCGTTTTCATGCGGCCAGTATTACGGCAGCAATGTGTTATCTGCCGGAAGCGAGCCTGCGATCTGGGAGATCGGGGATGTCCCCGTGGTCGCTCTACCCTTCGCTCCTGGCAGGGCTGCGTATGAACGCCTCTGTTCTCTGCCCCTTCCCAAGAGGGGTTCTCCTTTGGTGGTGTTAGCTCATGGGAGCTTTTATTCCTCTGCTTCTGCCACAGTCTACCAGCGCCCTGAGGATGAGGGAGGCTGCGGCGAGGCTTACTTTTGGGACCGCGATTTCGCTGATTTTCCTCCTGCATATGTTGCCCTTGGGCACTGGCATAACCCGACTCTTCCTCCTATGCAGATCAATCAAGCGTTGATCGCCTACAGCGGGACACCTTACCCGCTTGCCAGAGGGGAGACGGGGCCGAGGAAGGTGTTGCTGGTCGATATCAGCGGCGATGGCATCAAGGTTGAAGGCGTGGAGATTCCTGGTGTTCCCCGGAGGGAGCGGATTTTTTTCTGGTTTCTCCCGGGTTATGAAGAAAGGACGATCGAGGAGATCCGCAGATATCTGAGCGAAGCCGCTGACCCCGATGTGATCCTCGACGTCGAGACTGGCGGTTGGCTTGGCGATGTAAGAGAAGAGGCGGTTGTAGGAGAGGTCGCGGCCTTGGTAGCTCAATTGCGCCGCGGGTGGAAAGAGGTAAACCTGGTTACACCGCAGTTCACGGCTATAGGTTCCCTCTCTGGTTTCGGAAGAAAGTGCCTGGAGTTGCTTGATGAGATCGAGCCTCCCGATGTCTGTGAAATCGAGGACTTTGCAGACCCGCTTTTGCGGGCCCTGGCGGAAGAGGTTTTGGAAGAGAGGGAAGATCTTTGCCGCCAGGCGCTCTCCTTTTTGCTTCGCTATCTGGAGAAGTGATTTTACTGAAAAACCGCCGAGGGGTGATTGCGATGCTGATCCGCGAACTCTTTTGTAAGCCCGTTGGCCCCCTTGAGCATCCGGTTCTGTTTCGCCCCGAAAGGCCCTGTATAGTGATCTTTGACGAAAACGAGGCAGGGAAGACAGCTTTTGTTGATGTGGCGGTCAACCTCCTCTTCCGCAAGAGCTCTGCCCGCTCGCGCTTTCAATCCAAGCGCTTTCAGGATTATGAGGGGTATGTCAGGATTGAGCATAAGGGCGAGGAATTCACGTTCAGAGGGGGTGTCGACCTTGACAGGCAGCTGGGCTTTCCCCCTCAGTTTTCTAGGCTTCCCATTGTCCGCGGCGGCGACCTGGCTTTTCTTTGGTCTGGTGAAAGGGAAAGAAAGGCTTCACTGATCGACGCCTGTATTCAGCACTTTGCTTCCGATCTCCGTGAAAGCCTCGATGCTGTGATCAGGAACATAAGGTCAGAGGCTGGCCTGACAGCTAAAAGAAATGCCTGGTCGCAGAGCGCATTGAATGAGCTCAGGCATTTCCTCGACCTCTACAGGGCTAAGGATGTTTACTTGGGAGAGCTTTCAGAAAAGGAACGGCTCAGGAGGAGGTTGCAGGAGCTCGAGCGGGATCTGGATGCAGTCAGGGAGGAGATCCAGGCTGTGCGGCGTTCCCTGAAGGAGCTCGAAGCTGAGAAAAACGCTGCGCTATGCGCCAAAGGGAGGCTTCTTTTGGGAAGGTTTTCGGAGCTCAGCAGGCGTTACAGGGATGCGGGCTATGAAAGATGCGCTCCTGAGGACGCTGTGCGTTGGGCGGAGATAGAAGCGAAGCTAAACTCCCTGAGGGAAAGAAAATTATTGCTGCAGCAGGAGCTCGCAAGCTGCGAGGCTGAATTGCAGAGAGTCAGAGAGGAATTGGAGTTTTGCAGTCTTAACTCCAGAGAGGCTGAGGCTGTATTTCAGAACTGCAGAGCCGCTCTTGACGCTGTCGTGGATGAGGCAAGCCGCCGAAGACAGCTCCTGTCGAATGCTCTGGGGGAGATGAGGAGCATATTTGCTAATGCTAGATCTGCTGCCGCCCGCAGGGTGAGAGCGAGATGGGCGCTGTTTGCTGTGCCGGTTTTGGCGGTTGCCGCTGCCCTGCTTTTTTGTGGAGGGCTGTTCATTCCAGGGGGGATTCTGGCAGCGATCTGCGTCGGGGCCGCGGGATGGGGGGGTGCTGTTGCTGCTTCCTGTAGGCAGGCGGAGAGAGAGGCAGCGGAGAGGGCATTTCGCCTTCTCCAGGGTTTTGGGATAGAGCCTCCTGTTCGGCTGGATGCTGCGATTTCTGCCTTTGAGAGATATTCGCAGGAAGAGGAAGAAAGGCTGAAAAAGAGGATTTCCGAAGCAGATCAGGCTTACCGGGATGCAGCTGAATGCCATCAGCGTTTGCTCAGCGAGAGGAGCGCCTTGATTCAGAAGAGCGAGGCCATCCGTGATAACCTCCAGCGCCTTCGCTCTGGTCTCAGCTCTTGTGAAAGAGAGTTGGCAGAAGCGGAGCAGGGTCGCCAGGATCTGATGGCGAGGACGGGAAAGCCGTCTCGGCTGGAGCTTGAAAAGGCCCTTCATGAAAAAGCGGAAATCGAAAAGGAAATGGCCAAGATAAGGGCACAGCTTGAAGCGCACCTGGGTTCTCCTGAAGAGTGGCAGTTGAAGTTAGCCGGCCTTGAAAAATGCCTGGAGCGTTACCCAAACCCCCGCTCGCTGGAGGAACTCGAGCAGATCTGTGGTGAGATGAGAGATGCGGAGGTAAGGCTTAAGGAGAGGGAGCAGCTTCTTCAGGGAGAGCGCGAGGAGCTGCAACAGCAGCTCCTACAAGCTTCCCGCAGGCTTCTCGCTGCTGGCTGTGACGAGGTTGGCTCTCTTGCCAACCGGATCGCAGAGGCAGAGAGGGTTCTGAAGGAAGCGATTAGGAAAGCGCTGGCAGCTGTGTGGGCACAAAAGGTGATCGCGGCTGCCAGAGGAAGCGCCGAGGATGCCCTGTTGGAGCCGCTCACCCGGGCTTCGGAGATCTTTCGGCGGATAACCGGCAGGTATGAACATATATCTTATTCCAGACAGGATGGGGACATCTCGTTTTGGGTTTCCGGTGGTGGGCGCATCTACAGCGAGGATGTTCTGAGCGATGGGACGAGGGCACAGTTTCTCTTGACGCTCAGGCTTGCTCTCTTGGAAAGGTTTTTAGAGGGCGAAAAGGGGTTTTTGATCCTTGATGACCCTCTCTTGGGCTCTTCAGATGAGCGCAGGGAGAGAGTTATAGGGATTCTCCTCGACTATGCCAGGAGCGGCTGGCAGGTTGTCTACTTGACGGTCGATTCCGCAGTTCCCAGGATCTTCATGGAGCAAGGGGGAGATCTGGTTGCGCTGAAGCGGGTGAAGGACCTTTACCAACCCCTTGGCCCACAGAATGAATCCTGATCCAGAAGCTCACAATATCAATTAGATTTTGTGGTTTTAAAAGGGGGGTTGGTTTTATATGCTGTTGATCGCTGTGCGCACTTTGTTCCTCTATGCCTTGCTGGTGATTGTCATGCGCCTCATGGGCAAGCGGCAGATCGGCCAGCTCCAGCCCTTCGAGTTGGTGATCACCATCGTGATCGCTGAACTAGCGGTTATCCCGATGAGCAATCCGGGCATCCCCCTTACGAATGGCATCATCGGCATCCTTGTCCTGCTCGCTGCGGAGATTTTTCTCTCATTGCTCGTTCTCCACAGCGAGACCGCCCGTAAGGTCATCTGCGGAACCCCGACGCTCCTGATCAACAACGGCAGGCTGATGATCAAAAACATGCGGCGCTTGCGCGTCAACTTAAACGACCTTTTAGAACAGCTGCGTGCCAAAGAGTATCCGAATGTAGCTGATATCGCCTACGCTGTATTGGAAAACAACGGCAACCTCAGCGTCATCCCAAGGGCTGCCGTCAGGCCCCCTGCTGCAAGGGATCTAGGTGTTGCCGTCACAGAGCCTCGCTTCCCGATCACGCTGATCCTCGACGGGCAGATCAACATGCGCAACCTCGAACTCGCGGGGATAACCGTGGACACCCTGGTGCAGCAGGCGAAGGCGCAGGGAATCGCGGATCTTCGGGATGTCTTCTTTGCCCAGCTGACGACCGATGGGGCCATCGACTTTCACACATGGGATGAGGATGATGAGGCAGAATGAATAAATTGGGTGGCTACCTGTTCGTTTTTGCGATCGTCTTGATTATCGCTGTAAGCGGGATTCTCAGCCAGAGGTATCTTGATGAGACGGCTGATGGGTTATCCGCTTCTCTCCGGCAGGTGGGGAAAGCGCTTGCCAGCGAGAACTGGGAGCAGTGCGATCGGGCTTTCTCGAGCTTTGAGCGCAGCTGGCGGGTGGTGCGGCGCAATTGGGGGCTTGTGGTTGACCACATGGAGATCGATAATGTGGATATGAGGATTGCCCGCTTGAAGGTGTTTATAAAGGAGCGGGAGGCAGATGAGGCGCTGGCGGAGTACAGCGAGGCGATGCTCCTGCTCGAGCATATTCCTGAGCGGGAACGGCTGACCTGGCGCAACCTTTTTTAGCGTTCTTCTCCGCGAAATGGTCTTCGCCGGTCAGCGGTGTTTTCTTTTTCAGGGGGGTAAGCGGTGAAAGAGGTGGTTATCTACACTGATGGGGCTTGTTCAGGGAATCCCGGCCCTGGAGGCTGGGCAGCTGTGCTGATCTACAACGGCCACAGGAAAGAGATCAGCGGTGGCGCGGAGGAGACGACCAACAACAGGATGGAATTGACCGCAGTGATCGAGGCCCTTAAAGCGTTGAAAGAGCCATGCAAGGTGAGAGTTTATTCCGACAGCGCTTACCTCATCAACGCCTTTAACCAGGGCTGGATCGAGAGGTGGCAGAAGAACGGATGGATGAACAGCAAAAAGGAGAAGGTGGAGAACGTCGATCTCTGGAAGGCCCTCCTTGAGCTCACCGCAGTTCATGAGGTGGAATGGCACAAGATCAAAGGACATGACGGGGATGCCTTCAACGAGCGCTGCGATGAGCTGGCAAGAAGGAGGATCGCAGAAATTATAAAAAGAAAAAATGGCTGATCATTCCAACATCTGCGATGCTTCGTCGAGCTTTTTTTCGAGCTCTTCTACCAGCATTTCCACGTCCTCGATGTTTTTGGTTTTGGTTCTTTCGAGGAGACGTCCCTTGAGGAGGGCTAGCTTTTGCTCTAATCGGGGGATAGCCAGCAGAAGTTTTTGGATGATATCAGGTTGTACGGGCGGGATTGCTGTTGCTGCAGCTGTCATCTTCAGACCAGCCGGAGTGAGAAGGTACTCCTCTCTGAGGTTGGGGATGATCGCCGGCACCGAGAGGTTTTGTTCGAGAAGCTTTGCCAGTGTATGGGATGCCTCTTCTTCTCCGTGCACGACGAAGAAACACCGCGGCTTCGTTTTGAAGTGAGAAGCCCAATCGAGCAGCCCTGACTGATCGGCATGGGCAGAGAAACCCGGAAGGGAGTAGATCTTCGCTGCTACCTTGATCTCTTCTCCGAGGATTTTTACCCTTTTCGCTCCATCCACGATGCGCCTTCCCAAGGTTCCCTCTCCCTGGAATCCCACAAAGACGACAGCGCACTCGGGGCGCCAGAGGTTGTGTTTTAGATGGTGTTTGATGCGCCCTGCTTCACACATGCCGCTCGCTGAGATGATGATCTTGCTTCCCGGAAGGTTGTTCAGGGCTTTCGATTCTTCGGCTGTCCGCACGAAGTTTAAACCGGGGAATTCGAAGGGGTCGTCGCCGCTCATCAGGAGCTCGCGGGCTGCGTCATCGTAGCAATCCTGGTGTTTCCTGAAGATCTCTGTTGCGGAAACAGCCAAGGGGCTGTCTATGTAGACGGGAACAAAAGGTATCTGTTTGCTTTCGAACATGGCGTTGAGCTCGTAAAGGAGCTCCTGGGTTCTTTCCACAGCAAAGGCTGGTATCACGACGTTTCCGTTGTTCCTGACGGTTTCCAGGATGATCTCTTTTAGACGGGCAGCTTCATCTGCGATGGGCTCGTGGAGGCGGTCGCCGTAGGTCGACTCGATCACTACATAATCAGCTTCCTCGACATAGGACGGGTCTCTTATTATAGCTGTGTTCTTCTTTCCCAGGTCGCCGCTGAAGACGAGCTTCATCTTCCCGCTGTCTTCGCTCGCCCAGAGCTCAATGATGGCTGAGCCGAGGATGTGGCCGGCGTCGAGAAAGCGTAAGTGTACGGCTTCGTTCAGAGGGATTTCCTGCTCATAGGGGAAGCCCTCAAACAGCTGCAGGCATTCGGCAGCATCGGCTGCTGTGTAGAGGGGTTCGGGTTCCTTTTCTCCCTGGCGCTTCGCCTTGCGGGACTCCCATTCTGCCTCTAACTCCTGGATATGACCGCTATCAGGCAGCATGATCTCGCAGAGGTCGCGTGTGGCCCTGGTTGTCAGCACTTTGCCCCTGAAGCCGAGCTTGAAGAGACGGGGGATGAGGCCGGAGTGATCGATGTGAGCGTGGGTCAGGAGAATGTAGTCGATGGTTTGAGGCGGCACCAAGGGCTCCGAAAGGTTGCGGTTTCGCAGCTCTCGCCCTCCCTGGAACATGCCGCAGTCAACAAGGATTTTTAACCCATTTGTTTCCAAAAGATAGCAGGAACCGGTTACTGTGCCGACTCCTCCGAGAAAGGTGAGTTTCGCCATCCTTCTGCCTCCGTTCTTAGATTTCGCTACACTTATTTCCTCAGGGGCGGGAAACTTTCCTGCTTTCAGCCTGAAAATTGAAGGAGATCGTGCTTTTTGGAGAGAACTGGGATCAAAAAGAGACGATATGGAGGTGCTGTTTATGTTTGAGAGGTTGAAGGGCGCCCTTTGCCTGGAGATTGAGCCGGTGGCTGTGGTCTGGGCGGATGCCATCGAAGAGGGGACAATAACTCACAAAAAGGGATCTTCTCACGCCTGCCTTATACCTCTGATCAAGAAGGTCGCTTTTGAAGGGAAAGTTGCGGCTGTAGGCAGGGATTGCACAGGGTGCCGCGGCGCGGCCTACCACCTCGGTTTTGTCGATGAGTTGGGCCCCCAGTTCCGCTATTTCCTTTCCTCTGGGATCCCTGGGGAACTGGAGGGTGAGGGATTTAAGAAGACGCCAGAACTAGTCGATGCCTTCCTCAGAGAGGGGATCAGGTTCTTGCCTGCGCCGAAAGATTACTGTGTCTTTAAACCGGTCTCCCTCCTTTCTCCCGCGGATGAGCCTGAGGTCGTGTTTTTCCTGGTGAACCCCGACCAGCTTTCGGCGCTCGTTGTGCTGGCGAACTATGATCTCCCAGGGAACGAGGGCGCTGTTGCCCTTTTCGGCTCCGGTTGCGACAGCCTGGTGTTATTTCCCCGCTTGGAGAGGATGGGAAAGAGAAGAGGGGTCATTGGCCTGACCGATATCACCGTTCGAAAGATGCTTCCACCGGAAATATTGAGCTTTGCCCTGCCTTTCGAGAGGGCCCTAGAGCTGGAGGGCAATGTTCCGGGGAGCTTTCTAGAGCGCAGGGCTTGGCAGGGAATCAGGGAAAGGCTTAAAAAATAAATAGTGCTATAATGAACTGGAGAAACTCTTTGAGCAAGGAGAGGAGCCATGTTAGGCACAGTGGTCAATGCTGTAGCAGTGATTCTGGGAGCGCTCTTTGGCAATTTCTTAAAAGGCGGCTTTCCAGAGAAGTTCAGGGTCACAGTTATGCAAGGAGTAAGCTTGGCGGTTATCCTGATCGGCCTTTCCATGGCGATCAAAACGCAGAGCGCCTTGGTTGTCGTGCTCAGCTTGGTGGTCGGCGGGGTCATCGGTGAGGCCCTTAGGATCGAGGACAGGCTGACGGGTTTTGGCAGAAAGCTGGAGAAGCGCTTTGGGAGCAGCGATGACAGCTTTACGAAGGGCTTCGTCACATCCAGCCTTGTCTTCTGCGTCGGCGCCATGGCGATCATGGGCTCCATTGAAAGCGGCCTGACCGGAAAGCACACTACCCTTTTCGTGAAGTCGATCCTTGACGGCGTAACCTCCGTTGTCTTCGCTTCAAGCATGGGGATCGGCGTGGCTTTCTCGGCCATCCCGATATTCCTCTACCAGGGGAGCATCACCCTGGCAGCAGCCTATGTGAAGTCTTATTTGACCGCTGCGGTCATCAGGGAGATGACCGCTACTGGAGGGCTTTTGATCTTGGCGATCGGGCTAAATATGCTCACAGACAGAGTCCGGATCAAGGTGGGAAATCTGCTCCCCGCTATTTTCGTTGCAATTCTGTTTGCCGCTTTGTTTGCCCGTTTTCCTTTCTAGTTTTAACTGGTTTTTTCCAGACTGTGAGTTGGCGGCCTGTTTGACAACGGCCGCTTTTGGCTGTGTAAAATTTCAGTAGGTAAAAGAAGGGGATTAGCTCCTAAAAAAAGAAAAGAGACCTCGGCGAAAAAAACAAAAACACAAATAAGGAGAGTGAG
>JBNATO010000074.1:0-9516 GCA_049701555.1 Thermacetogeniaceae bacterium
GCCCTTACGGGCGTGGATACCGACCGCCTGAAGGAGGAGAAGGAGCGGGGTATCTCCATCGAGCTGGGGTTTGCTCCCCTTCGGCTGCCAAAGGGGGTGTTGGCGGGGATCGTCGATGTCCCGGGCCATGAGCGCTTTGTCAAGACGATGCTCGCCGGAGCTGGGGGGATCGATCTCGTCCTATTCGTGGTGGCAGCGGACGAGGGGGTTATGCCTCAGACGCGCGAACACCTGGACATCCTCGAGCTGCTCCGCGTCCAGAAGGGGATCGTCGTCATCACCAAGGTGGATCTCGTGGACGAGGAGTGGCTGTCGCTGGTCAAGGAAGATGTGCAGGAGCTGCTCAGGGGGACGTTCCTGGATGGCGCCCCCATCGTTCCTGTATCTGTGGTGACCGGCGAGGGGCTTGAGGAGTTGCGCCGGGAGATCGAAAGGGTTGCCTTGGAGGTGCAGCCGAAGCCGATAAAGGGGGATGCCCGCCTTCCGATCGACCGCGTCTTCTCGATCACCGGCTTCGGAACCGTGATGACGGGGACGCTCATAAGCGGGAGCATCCGCGTCGGCGATGTTCTGGAGCTGCTCCCGAAGGGGACCCAGGGGCGTGTGCGCTCGCTGCAGGTACACGGCAAGAAGGTGGATGAGGCTGTGGCCGGCCAGAGGGTGGCTGTTAACCTCACCGGGGTGGAGGTGGGAGATGTGAGGCGCGGGGATGTCCTGTCGACGCCAGGGGCTTATCAGGCAGTGAGGAGGATCACTGCCTATCTCCACCTTTTGAAAAACGCTCCGCGCCCGCTCAAGAACTGGAGCCCGGTGCACTTCCATCTGGGGACGAGCGAGGCTGTCGCCAGGGTCCGCCTCCTCGATCGCGATGAGCTTCTCCCTGGGGACGATGCCTTCGCCCAGTTCGAGTTGGAACAGCCTATCGTCGCAGCTGTCCACGACCGCTTTGTGATCAGGCATTACTCCCCTGTGACCACCATAGGAGGCGGCGAGGTTGTGGAGGCGGGGGGAATCCGGTACCGCCGCTACCGCCAGGAGGTCCTCGCTGCTCTGAAGCGCAAGCTGGAGGGCACCCCTGAGGCCAGGGTTGTCGAGGAGTTGCGAACGCTGAGGAGGCCGGTGACCGTACAGGAGCTAGCCTCCAGGTCTGGGATCGCAGAGCAGGACCTCCTCGGGCTCTTGGAAGAAAAGCGTTCTTCTGGGGAGATTCTCCTCTTTGAGCTGGGGAACGATGCCTATGTCGTATCTGCCCAGCTTCTGGAGGAGTGGTGGTCGCAGGCGTCTTCTGCCCTGCGCTCCTACCATCGGCAGCACCCCCTGCGGCCCGGGTGCCCTAAGGAGGAGCTGCGGACGCGCCTATTCGCCCAGATCCCCCAGAGGCTCTACCAAGGGCTCCTCGAGAGATGGAGCGAGGAGGGGAGGATCGCTCTGAGCGGGCAGTCTGTCGCTCTTTCGGAATTCTCCGTGAAGCTCACCCCCGATCAGGAGGAGAAGGTGAGGAGGCTGCTAAAAGAGCTGGAGTCGAGGCCGTACGCCCCGCCTGCCTTGGATGAAATCCTGGAGATCCTCGGGGGAGAGTCGGATCTCCTGCAGCACTGCGTTCAGTCGGGCGTTTTGGTGAAGATAGGAGAGGAGTTTTACTTCTCCCGGGACGCCGTCTTTAAGGGATGGGAGATCATCGAAAAACACCTCAGGGAGCACGGCGAGATCACCGTCGCCGAGGCCAGGGACCTCCTGGGGACCTCGAGGCGCTACTGCTTGCCGCTCCTGGAGTATTTTGACAGGATGAAGAAGACGCGGCGTGTGGGAGACAAGAGGGTGCTGTACAAGGCATAGCCTGTTCGGGGAGCGCAGCGGATTTTTCATTGACATGCCCTGATAAATGGTTGATAATAGGGGAAAACGCTGTTTTTTCTTTGATTATCTCCGGTTTAGGGCGATCGCTAAGGTTTTTTATAAAAAAACACCAAGGGAGGGGATATGGCGCAGGGAGTTAGTCCGAGGGTACGAGGCTTGGGTGTTTCATAGAAATTCCTTTGGGGAGGGAGAAAAGCTCTATGCTTTGGGAGAGAGGAAGGGTCAAGAGTTTTTTGGGCGTTGTTGTTCTGCTGGTCTTTGCCACCGCTGTGCTGCTCAGCGGCTGCGGCCAGCAGGCTGCCAAGACCTCTGAGGACAACGTGATCAAGATCGGCGTGATCACGCCGCTGACGGGGGATGTCAAGACATTCGGAGAGTCTGTGAAGAAGGGTTTTGAGCTGGCGGTGGAGGAGCGCAACGGCAAGGTCGGCAAGTTTAAGATCGAGCCGATCATCATGGATGACCGGAATACCCCGACAGAGGCTGTGAACGTAGCCACAAAGCTGATCACTGAGGACAAGGTCAGCGCCATCATCGGCTCCGTCACCTCGAAGTGCACCATCCCTGCCTCTGAGGTAGCTCAAAAGTATAAGGTTGTGATGATCACGCCTACATCGACCAACCCCAAGGTGACTGTGGACAAGGGCAAGAGGAAGGACTACATCTTCCGCTCCTGCTTCATCGACCCCTTCCAGGGGACTGTTGCGGCGAAGTTTGCCTTGGACAACCTGCATGCCAAGACGGCAGCCATCCTCTACGATCAGGGGAACGACTACACAGTCGGCCTCGCTGAGTATTTCAAGAAGGACTTCGAGGCAGGCGGCGGCAAGGTTGTCGCTTTCGAGTCGTACACTGCTCAGGATACAGACTTCTCCGCTGTCCTGACGAAGATCGCCAAACTGCAGCCGGACATCCTCTACCTCCCGGATTACTACCAGAAGGTCAGCCTGATCGCCAAGCAGGCGCGGGATAAGGGGATCAAGTCGGTGTTCCTCGGCGGCGATGGCTGGGATTCCAGCGAGATCGACTGGGCAGCTGTCGACGGCGGCTACTTCACCGCTCACTACTCGGTTGACGACCCGCGCCCGGAGGTCCAGAACTGGGTGAAGAAGTTTGAAAAGAAATACGGCACCAAGCCGGATTCCTTCGCCACTCTGACCTATGAGGCTGCGCAGATCCTGTTTAAGGCCATAGAGGAGACAAACTCCAAAGACCCTGCCAAGCTCAAGGATGCTATCCAGAACCTAAAGGACTTCCAGACAGTCACTGCGAAGATCTCCTTCGACAAGGACGGCAACCCGATCAAAGCAGCCGCTATTCTCCAGATCAAGAATGGCAAGCAGGTCTTCGTGACGAGCGTCGCTCCATGATCGCCAGGGATAGGTCAGGAGAAGGAGCAGAGATGCTCCTTCTCCGTTTCCTAAATGTTTTTATCAATAAACGCTGTCATCGCCTGTGGAGGGGAAGAAGTTGGAATCGTTCATTCAGCAGTTCATCAACGGCTTGCAGCTCGGCATGGTATACGCCTTGATCGCTCTCGGCTATACCATGGTATACGGTATCATCGGGTTGATCAACTTCGCCCATGGCGATGTCTTCATGATCGGGGCGTTTGTAGGCTACCTCGGCTACTCCTCTTGGGGTCTTCCGTGGCCGTTGGCAGTAATCGTCGCCATGGGTGTCTGCGCCGTTCTGGGGGTGGTCATCGAGCGAATAGCCTACCGCCCGCTCCGCTACGCTCCCAAGATAGCGGCTCTGATCAGCGCCATCGGGGTTTCTTTCTTCTTGGAATACGGGAGCAGCCTGAGGTTTGTCTTTGGGCCGGACTATCGGGTGGTCAGCCGCCCCTTCAGGAACATCGTCTGGCATTTGGGAAATTTGAGCATCACCAACATTCAGGTGATCATCATGGCTACGGTCCTGGCTCTCCTCCTGTTCCTGCATTTTCTTGTCTTCAAGACAAAGATCGGCGCTGCCATGCGCACGGTCTCCTTTGACCATGATGCAGCGCGGCTGATGGGGGTCGATGTCGACAGGACGATCTCCTTCACCTTTGCCGTGGGTTCGGCTTTGGCAGCTGTCGGAGGTGTGCTCTATTCCATCGCTTATCCGCAGATATACCCCTTCATGGGGATCATGCCCGGCCTCAAGGCGTTTACCGCTGCGGTGCTCGGGGGGATAGGCCAGATCCCGGGAGCCGTGCTGGGTTCTCTGATAATGGGCCAGGTGGAGACGATGACCGCTGCCTACATCTCCTCCCAGATGCGAGACGCCATAGCCTTTGCCATTCTGATCCTGGTGCTCCTGATCAAGCCGACAGGCATCCTGGGGCGCAGCCAACAGGAGAAGATCTAGAGAGGCGGTGGGGATGGTGCTGCAGAGGACAAAGGCGAACAAGATGTATCTGATGGTGGCAGCTGCGGTTGTGCTCTACCTTCTGCTGAAGGCGTCGATCGCCTTCGGGGTGATCAACCCCTATTGGCAGAGGGTCTTGTTCTACTCCCTGATCGTCACCATCGGAGCGCTGGGGCTGGGGCTGGTCTACGGCTTTACCGGCCAGTTTTCGCTGGGTCACGCCGCCTTCGTTGGGCTGGGGGCTTACAGCGCTGGTTACTTCAGCAAGACCTTTGAGGCCTATGGGGTCCTCTCCTTCGTAGGGGCGCTCCTCATCGGGATGTTGTTCGCTGGCCTGATGGGCTTTATCATCGGTCTGCCTGTGCTCAGGCTGAAGTCCGACTACCTAGGGATCGCCACTTTGGGCTTCGGCTTTATCGTGAAGGTTGGCCTCGACAACGCCAACAAGCTGATCCCCGAGCTGGGCGGCGCCACTGGGATGACGGGCACGCCGCAGATGACCAACCTGGAGTGGCTGTTCTTCCTCGCCCTCTTGGTGATCATCCTGGTGCGCAACCTTGTCTTCTCCAGCTACGGCAGGGCGTGCACCTCGATCAGGGAGGACGAGACCGCTGCGGAGATGATCGGGGTGAACACCTTCAGGACAAAGCTGATGGCCTTCACCCTTGGCTGTTCACTAGCAGGGCTGGGGGGTGCCCTTTATGCCCACACCTACCCCTACATCTGCCCTGGCGACTTTTATTTCCTGCAGTCGTTTGACTACCTTATCATCGTGGTGCTCGGGGGCCTGGGGAGCATCACAGGCACGGTCGTGACAGCGATCGGCTGGGCATTTCTTCTGGAGGTTCTGAGGTTTGTCCTCGGCCAGCAGTTTGTCGATTTCCGGGGCGTGATCTACGCCGTGATCCTGATCACGGTGATCCTGGTGCGCCGCCAGGGGCTATTCGCCGGAAAGGAGTTCAGCTGGCTGGTACCCGAGGTGCGGAGGAGGGGAGAGGAATGCCGCTCTTAGAGATCAAAGGGCTCGGCATCAACTTCGGCGGGCTCAGGGCTGTCAACAGGTTTAGTATGACCATCGAGGCCGGGGAGATCGTCGGCCTGATCGGCCCCAACGGAGCCGGGAAGACGACCGTCTTCAACATGATCTCTGGGTACTTCAGGCCGACAGATGGCACGATCGTCTTCAAGGGGCGCTCCATCGTCGGCCTCAAGCCGCACCAGATCGCCAGGCTGGGGATCTCCCGGACTTTTCAGAACATCAGGCTCTTCCGCGACAACTCGGTGCTGGACAACGTGCGGGTGGCCTTTCACTTCAGGGCAGGGTACACCCTGATCGACGCTCTCCTGCGCACAAGGCGGTTCAGGGAGAGGGAGGAGGAGATCAACGAGAGGGCTTTTGAGATCCTGGAGGCGCTCAACATCTCTGATAAGGCTTACATGCCGGTGAAAAACCTCCCTTACGGCGATCAGCGCAGGGTGGAGATCGCCAGGGCTCTAGCCGCAGGCCCGGAGCTGCTGCTCCTCGATGAGCCTGCAGCGGGGATGAACCCCTCCGAGGTGCAGCAGCTTGTGGAGCTGATCCGCTACGTCAAGGAAAGGTTTGGTCTCACGGTGCTCCTTATCGAGCACCAGATGGGGTTGGTGATGAACCTCTGCGAGCGCTTGGTCGTGATGGACTTCGGGGAGGTCATCGCCGAAGGATTGCCTCACGAGGTGAGGCAGAACCCCAGGGTCCTCGAGGCCTACCTGGGCAAGGGGGCAGTCGCCTGATGATGCTCGAGGTCAAGAACCTAAGCGTCTATTTTGGAAATATTCGGGCACTTCACGGCATATCATTTGTTGTCGAGGAGGGCGAGATCGTCACGCTCATCGGGGCCAACGGCGCTGGCAAGACCACTACCCTGAGGACGATCTCGGCTCTGGTCAGGCCGACTGAGGGGGAGATCATCTTCCGGGGTGTCCCGATAACCGGTATGAAGCCGCATAGGATCGTATCGATGGGGATCTCCCATGTCCCTGAAGGGAGGAAGATCATAGGCAACCTGACTGTTCTGGAGAACCTCCTGATGGGGGCGTACACGAGGAGAGACAAGGCGGAGATCCAGGAGTCGCTGGAGCAGGTCTTTCAGAGGTTTCCCCGCCTCAAGGAGAGGGCAAAGCAGCTGGCGGGTACCCTATCCGGGGGAGAGCAGCAGATGCTGGCGATAGGGAGGGCACTGATGGCAAGGCCTGTGCTGCTGTTGCTCGACGAGCCCTCCATGGGGCTTTCCCCGATCCTCGTCGAGGAGATCTTCGATATCATCTCCACCATAAACAGGCAGGGGACGACGATCCTCCTCGTGGAGCAGAACGCCTATATGGCGCTGCAGATCGCCCACAGGGGCTACGTGCTGGAGAACGGCCGTATCGTCCTGATGGGGAGCTCAAACGACCTGCGGGAGGACGAGAGGGTAAGAGCCGCCTATCTGGGGATGAGCTCTTGAGCTCATTCCATCGCTTTAAAAGCCTTTTTGGAAATGGAAAGGGTGTGTCATATGTTGGTGCGTGACAAGATGACGCCGAACCCCATCACCATTACCCCGCAGACGACGATCGCCGATGCCTTGAGCCTGATGCGGGAGCACAAGATCAGGCGCCTTCCGGTGCTGGACAAGGGGAAGCTCGTAGGCATCGTCACGGATCGCGACCTGATGGAGGTATCCCCTTCTCCGGCAACCTCGCTCAGCATCTTCGAGCTGAACTACCTCCTCTCCCGCATGAAGATCGAGAAGATCATCAAGAAGCAGAAGGTGATAACCATAAGGCCGGATGCCTTCCTCGAGGAGGCTGCGCTGATCATGAGGGACAACGAGATCGGCGCCATACCCGTCGTCGAGGATGGGAAGCTCGTGGGGATCATCACAGAGAGCAACATCTTCGATGCCTTCATCGAGCTTATGGGCCTGCGCGACCCCGGCACCAGGCTGACGCTGGAGATGGAAGACAAGCCGGGGATGCTGGCGAAGGTGACGGAGATCATCTGGAAGAACGGAGGGGACATATCGCACCTCGCCGTTTTCCACGGGGACTCCAACAGGGTGATCCTGATCGTCCAGCTGAGGACGACTGATGCCACAGCTATCAGCGAAGCCCTGCGGGGGATGGGTGTGACCGTTAAGTCTGTGGCTTGGAAGGGCCACATCCCGGTTTAAGGGCAGCCTTGAATCCCTTGTGTGAACTGGGATATAATAGTAAAGCCACCCGGAAGCTGACTGGTAAAAGATGGCTGATCGACGAGTTGGGGATGCAGCGATGATCGGTTGGGTTTGCGCATACACGCCTGAGGAGATCTTTACCGCTCTCGGCCTGGAGTCTTCCAGGCTCTGCGGCGACTGCCGGGGTTCGTACCCGAGGGCTGACCTGGAGTATCTCCCGGTTAACTTCTGCCCCTACGGTAGAACCTGCTTGAACGAGGGGTTGGCTGGCGAAGGACGCCGCTTTACAGGGTTCGTCTTGGCGGCGTCGTGCCATGCCATGGTGCACCTGGCGAACGCCTTTAGCTCTGCGGCAGACCGCCTGGAAAGGGGAGCCTTCGTGCATCTCCTCGACCTCCCTCGCCTCACCTCCGGCGCTGAGGCGGCTGTGGAGGCATTTGCGTCGTCTCTGCGGTCGCTCGTGAGGGCTTTGGAGAGGCGCTATGGGGTTGTTTGGGATGAGGACGCCTTCTGGAAGGCGGTGAGCATCCACAGGAGGCTGCGCCAGCTCTTGCGTCAGCTTTACGAGCTGAGGAAGGCGAAGCCGGAGGCCGTTCGGGCTGCTGGGCTCTTGGACGCTGTCAGGGCGGTTTGTATGGCACCGAGGAAAGACGAGGCGCTTCCTGTCCTGGAGTCTGTCATCAGGGCTCTGGAAGGGGGGAGCGCCAGCGGCGCTGGGGCTGAGGCGCCTGAAGCGGCGGCGCTCCTAGATGGCTTGCGGCGCAACAGTTCCGGGGGAGGGCCGCGCCTCGTGGTCTCCGGGGCTCCGCTGCCGCCTTCTTACCTCGACCTCGTGGAGGAGCTTGGTGGGAGCATTGTCGGGGACGATCTCTGCCATGGATACCGCTATACCTTGCCGGAGGTGGAAGAGGGGGGTGACCCCTTCGTAGCCCTCGGGCGCGGCTACCTGGGGAGGGTGCCCTGCCCCAGGATGCTGAGGGGGAGGGAGCGCTTTGAGCAGCTCCTCTCCATGGCAAAGGGCGCTGGGGCTAAGGGGATCATCTACCATTCTTTGAAGTTCTGCGACTCCACCCTCTACGAATATTCGCTCTTCCGTGAGTATGCAGATGAGGCCGGGATGCCTCTGCTCTACCTGGAGACCGAATACAGGGAGGCGGGGCTGGAGCAGGGGAGGACGCGCATCCAGGCCTTTTTGGAGATGCTCAGCTAGCGGGCAGGTGCTTTGCTATGGATATTTATCGCACGATTCAAAACCTCCTGAAGGAGAAAGACCGCTGGGGGAAGGTGCTCTCCTCCCCGGTCTCTTACCGGATCGTGGAGGGCGCGCTGCTCCTGGCCAGAAAGAGCTTCGCCTGGCAGGCGATCTACCAGATGAGCCGCTTTGCGCTCAGCCTGACGGGGCGCGCCTACACCGGGAAAGCCCCTGTGGTCTGGTCGAGCGCCTTTTTCCCTGTGGAGATCGCCTGGGGCCTCGGACTCTGCCCCTTCTCGCCTGAGGTGGCGGCTGCCTTCATCACCGCCCTGGGCTTTGGCGGGGAGGAGCTGGGCAGGGCGGAAGCCGCCGGATACAGCAGAGATCTCTGCTCCTTCCACCGCTGCATCGCCGGCGCCGCCGCGGCTGGCCATCTCCCCAGGCCTGCTGCCCTTCTGGCAAGCACACACCTCTGCGACGGGGCTCCTCTGCTTTTCCAGAACCTGGCGGAGCTCTACCAGGTCCCCTGCTTTGTCCTCGACGTCCCCTATGCTGCCGACAGCGATGCCGAGGAATATGTCGCTTCGCAGATCGAGAGGATCTGGCTTGGGCTCGCCGAGCTCACCGGACGCAGAGCCGACAGGGGGATGCTTGCGGAGGCCATCAGGCGCAGCAACGAATTCCGGGAGAACATGATCAGGGCGAACGAGCTGCGCTGCCGCGTTCCTTCTCCGATCTCTGGGAACGACATGCTGTCGTTCATCTACCTGTTTTTTATCGGGCAGGGGAGCCGGGAGGCAGCTGAGATCTCGGCGCTCCTTGCTAGGGAGATCGAGAAGAGGATCGCAGCTGGTGCCGTCAGCAGTGCCGAGAGGTTCCGCATCCTCTGGCTGCATCTCAAGCCCTACTACAGCAATG
>JBNATO010000075.1:0-9508 GCA_049701555.1 Thermacetogeniaceae bacterium
CGGTATAGCCCATTTCCTTATTTAACTGCTCCACTAAACTAAAGAATTCTTCCGTTCTTTGGTCGCCGGCGATGGATCGTGCCGAAGCTTGCCGAAGATCGGCGGCGGTCGACGATGCCCGGGGGGTGGCCGAGAAGCTGGGAATCCCTCACTATGTGCTGGATCTGCGGGATGAGTTTGAAAAAACGATAATAGAATACTTTTGCAAGGAGTACCTCGCAGGGCGCACTCCGAACCCCTGCGTTCTCTGCAACGCGATGATCAAGTTCGGGGTTTTGCTGGAAAGGGCAATGGAACTCGGGGCGTCGAGGATCGCCACCGGTCACTATGCGCGGATCGAGCGGGGGAAAGACGGGATTTACCTGCTGCGCCGAGGTTTTGATGTGAGCAAGGATCAGAGCTATGTTCTGTATCGGATGAACCAGCGGCAGCTTGCACACGCCCTTTTCCCTCTCGGCGATCTCACAAAGAAACAGGTGAGGCGGATAGCGGAGGCTGCCGGTTTGCCGGTGGCGGTGGATGCCGAGAGTCAAGAGGTCTGCTTTGTGAACACTGAGAGTTATGGCGAGTTTATCGAGTCCAGGTTCCCTTCTCTTGAGAACAGGGGCTACTTCAGATATTCTGATGGCAGAATACTTGGATTCCATCGAGGGATTCACCGATACACCGTCGGCCAGCGCAAGGGATTGGGCATTTCCTTCAAGCATCCGCTTTACGTGTTCAAGATCGATCCTGAGACCAACACCGTGTGGGTGGGGCCTGAAGCCGAGCTCTATAACCGCGGATTGATTGCGACCGATGTCAATTACATTGCAGGGATACCATTTGAAGGTGAGCGACTTGTTCAGGCTAAGATTCGCTATCTGTCACCTTTGGCTGATGCGGTCGCCACACCGGTTGGAGCCGATTCCTTGAAGGTCACCTTTAAAGAGCCCCAGAAGGCGATAACCCCTGGCCAGTCGGTCGTGCTCTATGATGGCGACATTGTACTCGGCGGTGGTATTATATCTGAGGTGATTGGTTGAAGATAAAAAAAGACGCCTTTTTGAGGCGTCTTTAGTTATTTCCGGGGTTTTTCAGGATTTTCTCAGATCGATGAAGCGGTCTTTGAGCTTCTTGCTTACCTGCGGCATGGTGGTGTACTCCATCTCTTCCAGCGGCAGGCGGTGTGGTTCAAAGGGCCCCAAGCGCCGCAGGTAATCGGCGATCTCGTTTGCAAGCCTTCTGGCGTTATCAAAAGCGGGGTCTGCGAAGAGGTCCTGCGGCCCGATCAGTTTGCCATCACACAGCTGGAACCCCAGCGCTACTACCCGCGGCGGCCCATCGAACCTGGTTGGGTGCGCATCTTTGACGCTCACAGGCATCAGCGGCCCGTGATGTGAACCGCGCATCCATCCGGCCACCAGGTGGGGGAAGGCGAAGGGCTCCAATGCCTCTCCGACAGCAGGGAATCCGCTCTGGCAGCGCACGATGCAGACTGGATCGTCTTTTCCTACGTACCTCCCAGCCATCAGGTTGAGCCGCTGAGTGCTGGAGACAGCGGCGATCTCTCCGGTTTCTTTATGGAAGATGCGCTTTATGCTGTAGCGGCCAGGTGCTCCGATGAAGACCAGCATATCGTAGAGGTCTTCCGGCGTGGAGAAGACGATCTTTCTGTTCTCGATCAGGTCCCTTACCTCGAAGTTGAACCCATTGTGCATCTTCGGATCGATGATGAGCCCGATCGTGTTAAAGGGGTCTGCAAACATCTTATAGAGGGGGAGGTTCCATGCCCCCGGCTCTGTTTTATCGGCCATAAAGACGATGATCGGCTCGCTTTCTCTTTCTTCGAATTCCATCTCAGCGATTCCTGGCCCTAACCCTTTTATGTTCCCGGAAAATCCGTCTGAGAGGAGGTCCTGCCCGGCGCCATAGAGCTTGAGCTTTTTGGCGATTTCCGTGCAGGCGACAAATATATCCCAAGCCAGCTGGTGGACCTCTCCGTTATTTCTCCCGGCTTCGTGAGTCATGATCAGATTGATGTCGTCGCCTACGCTTGTGACGTGATAGTCGATGATCAGAGGATTTCCCTCCAGCAGAGCACGAGCCTTTTCCAGCAGATCAGGGTGTACGCTTGTGTGGCCGACATAACCTCCCACATCTGCCTTAATCACCGAGACCGTGATCTTTTTTCCCAATTTTACCACCTCCGAATTGTGATATGCTAATTGCGCCTATGCACTTAAACTTCGACACAATAATTCTCTTTTCCTTCATTCTTTATTGAAAAATTATCCCTAAAAAGAAGACAGAATTGGCTTTTTGTTTTAGGAAGATTCAAGGGAGGTGCTTCAATTTCTGCGTCTGAGCGATCCTGGGAAGGAAACAGCGGGTTTTCCACGAAATATTATATAGTCGGTTTGGCAAGGAAATGAAAGAGTTTGCAAGAAAAAATTGTTCGAGGTGTTTGCCTTGCAGAAGAGGAAGATAAGGAAGGCGGTTGTCCCTGCGGCAGGGTGGGGTACGCGGTTTTTGCCGGCAACAAAGGCACAGCCCAAGGAGATGCTTCCCATCGTTGATAAACCGGCTATTCAGTATATAATAGAAGAGGCTGTGGCCTCAGGCATCGAGGATATAATCATCGTGACGGGAAAGAACAAGAGGGCGATCGAGGACCACTTTGACAGGGCGTTGGAGCTGGAAATGGTGCTCAGAGAAAAGGGAGAAGAGGATCTCCTCCAGCTTATCGAAGATATTTCCAATCTTGTTGATATACACTATGTGCGGCAGAAAGAGGCGCGCGGCTTGGGCCATGCGGTTTATTGCGCCAGAAAGTTTATAGGCGATGAGCCGTTTGCGGTTTTGCTCGGCGACGACCTGATCGAGTCCAAAGTTCCCTGTCTCCGGCAACTGCTCGATGTCTATGAAGATGTTCGGTCGACTGTGCTGGCGGTGCAGGAGGTCAATCTTTCCGATGTGGGGAAGTATGGGATAATCAAGCCCTCGGGCCCACCCGATGAGAGAGGGTTGATCAGGGTTGAGGATTTGGTGGAGAAGCCCGCTCCGGATGAGGCGCCATCGCGCTATGCTGTGATCGGCAGATACATTATCACACCTAGGGTGTTCGCTATCTTGGAGAACCTCCCACCTGGTTCTGGAGGTGAGATTCAGCTGACTGATGCCCTGAGGGAGCTTGTGAAGAGTGAACCGATCTATGCTTTTCTCTTCGATGGGGTAAGATATGATGTGGGAGATAAGCTCGGTTTTCTGCAGGCTACTGTGAGGATGGCGCTGTCCCGCCCAGGGCTTGGCGAGTGTTTCTTAAACTTTTTGAGAGAGGTCATATCAGAGATCGACGAGTCAGAGAAGGCTGGAAAAAGGGTTTTTAGCAAATAATAAAAAAAACAGAAGGAGTGAAAGGTGATGCGAGAAAAGGTGGAGGCTGCTTTAAACAAGATCCGCCCTCTGCTGCAAAGGGATGGAGGGGATGTGGAGCTCGTCGACGTCGATGAGAGCGGCGTCGTCAAGGTGCGCTTGAAGGGAGCCTGCAGCGGCTGAATGGGAGCTGTGATCACCCTTAAGCAGGGGATTGAGCGGTCGCTCAAGCAGCAAGTTCCCGAAGTCAAAGAAGTGGTCGCTGTCCGTTAAAAAGGGACAGAAAAACAAAAACCCGGTGCTGCCCGGGTTTTGCTATCTCTTAGAGGTGGGTTTGTAAATGGGTTCTGTTTCTCCGTATTTTGTTCTGAGAATAACGATATCGACTCTGCGGTTCATCCTGCGGTGTTCCTCGGAGTCATTGGGGTAGCGCGGCCTGTACTCGCCGTATCCTGTGGCTGAAAGGCGGCTCGGCGGTATCTGGTTTGTGGCGATTAGCTCCTTCAGGACAGTGATGGCTCGTGCCGCTGAGAGCTCCCAGTTCGAAGGATATTTTGGGGTGTTGATGGGAAGGTCGCAGGTGTGCCCCTCGATGCGGATATAGTTGGGGACTTTTTTCAGGATCGTTCCGATTTGAGCGATCACGCTTTTTGCTTCGGGTGTCAAATCCGCGGACCCGCGCGGGAAGAGGACTGTCTCCTGAAAGCTGATCACCAGCCCCCTCTCTTCCTCGCTGACGGTTACCAAGCCGCTTAACCCTTTCTGTTTGAGGTAACTTTCTAGTTCTTTTTCGATCTGGGAGAGCTGCATCGCTTCGGAGCCTCCACCGGATAGGAGGGAGGGGCCTGTGTTGACAAACATCCCTGTGGGCTCACCCTTCAGCGCAACCCTGAGAGCTGCTGCCAATGCTTGAAATTTTTGCATGTTCACGTTGCTGATCACATACATCATGATGAAAAAGATCATCAGAAGGGTTATCATGTCGGAATATGTGAGGAGCCAGCGCTCCATGCTGGGGCCGCCTTCACCATGGCTCCCGCTGTTCCGGTTGTTGCGGCGCATTTAGGATTCTTCCCTCCTTTTTTCTTCGAGCAAGCGCGTCTTGTAGTCGAGGAAGACAAGAAGCTTCTGGCGGATAAAAGCGGGGTTTTCCCCTGCCTGAAGCGCCAAGATTCCCTCAAGTGCCAGCTCTCTGTAGAGCTTCTCTTTGCCGTGTTTAAACTTGAGCTTGTAGGAGATCGGGAGCCAGATGAGGTTTGCTGTGGAGATGCCGTAGAGTGTGGCGATAAAGGCTGCTGCTATCGCGGGGGCAAGCTTCTCCGGTGTCGATATGTTTCCAAGAACATGAACCAGCCCCATAACTGTGCCGATGATGCCCATCGTCGGGGCATAGCCCCCTGCAGACTCAAAGAGGGAGATCCCCTGTCTATGCCGCTCTTCCATGCAGTAGATCTCCGTCTCGAGGAGATCCCGCAGCAATGTGGCCTCTACCCCATCGATAACGAGTTGCAAGCCCTGCCTGAGGAAGGGATCGCTGATCTCTTCTAGGTTCTGCTCCAAGCTCAGCAGGCCTTCCCTGCGGGCCTGGTCGGCAAGCCTGACGATCTCCTCGATCAGGCCGGGGAAATCGTATACTCGGTTTGTGAAGGCGAGTTTGATCAGTGTTGGCACGTTTTTTAATGTTTCTAGCGGGAATGAGAAGACAGTGGCTCCTATTGTGCCGCCGAGGACGATAACTGCTCCGCTTAAGGAGAGGAGAGCGCCTAGGTGCCCTTGTTCGAGGGTAAAGCCTAGGATCAGGGCGGCAAAACCTGTGATCAATCCCACGATTGTTGAGATATCCATAATTACTAATTTACCTCCGTTGCAACAAAATTTTAGAAGACGTTGCTCTTTTTTCAGCTTTCGACAATTCCCGAGGATCTCCTGCAGGGTTTTTTCTTAAAAAAGAAAGACTTCAGCCCAAATGGACAGGACTGAAGTCTTATGTGGCAATAGCTAGATCTCGCTTGCTGGCTTGTTACTGGAAGAGGAGCGTTCGGAATTTGTTGAGGTAGTTTTCTGCGAGGTAGTTGAGCGGCTTGCGCGCTAGCGTGAACTTCTCGGACAGCAGCGACAGCACCTCGCTCAGACCCTGTTCCTTTGCTTCTTCGTATGTCGAAGCGAGATCGTAGTAGCGCCTCCCCTGCTCCTCATAATCGCGCAGCGTTCTGTTCTTGCTTCCCGAGAAGCGTGCTGGGATTTTGCTGTCAATGGCGCTTTCTCTGCCGCATAGGTATTCTGGAAAGATTCCTGAGAGGAAGAGGGCGATGTCTGCCAGCCTTTTATAGAACGGGAAACGGAACGGCAATTCCACCAAATTCGACAGCTCGAGGACGTCGTCGAAATCCAGATCGCTGAAGTAGCGCTGATAAATGATCCCGCGCGATTTGTAGACTACTGAAGCGCTCTCGACTCTAGTGAAGGAAGCGAGCATGCGCGCCAGGTATTCTCGGACATCTTTGTTCTGAAGCAGTTTGATGATATCTCCAGCGTCGAAAACGGGGATGCGCTCCTTTTTGCTGATTATTTCAAGGGTATATGCCTGTTTTTCGATATCTTTCCTCGCCTGTCGGAGCAGAATGCTGAACAGAAGGAATGGTGATATTTTAAGGAAGATGTTTTCATCTTCTATGACGCGATGAAACAGCTTTTCATCCTCGAGCATTATATCAATAAAGTCGGGTTTATCCTTTAGCAGGTTGCAGATATAGTCATAATCCTGTCTTTTGGTTACGACTGTTGTTACTATGAAGTGCAGATCCTCTTCACTCAAGTCCTGGAGGTATGCCATCGCCACGCTCAAGTGTTCCACCTCCCAGAATATTGGCCTTGAGCCCGACGCTTCGGGAGTTCACGGAACTCTTCTTGGCGAATTGTATGCGTTTAAGATCGGATATATATCTCTCTTCTATATCTATCTTTAGTGTAGCATGAACTGGTACATTCTCACAATGGGATTTCCAGCCAGAGGAGATATGAAAAGAAGAGATGGTGGGGCAGTTTGCTTGACAAAAATGGGAATCTAACTTATATAAAGTGTTTGGATACGAAGTGACTTACAGAAAATTGAAGAGGAGCGAGGTGAGCAGCATGCCGACTTACGACTATAGGTGTGAAAAGTGTGGGCGTTTCCAAGTTACCCAGAGGATAACCGAGCCTCCGCTGGAAAAGTGCCCGACCTGTGGGCAGCCGGTACAGCGTCTAATCTCCCGCAATGTTGGAATCATCTTTAAGGGTTCGGGATTCCATATAACTGACTATAGGAGCGAGGAATATAAGAAAAAGGCTAAAGAAGAAGAGAGCAAATCTGAAGGCGAATCAAAGAAGAGCGAGGTTAAGGCTTCTGCGGAGAGCAAGTGATAGGCTTCCAGGGCAAATGTTGGCAACGGAGAGTGGGGAGTGCGGACAGCACTCCTTTAAGTTTTTTTAAGCTGTTTTGTGAATTTGGATAAAAGAAGCACGAAGGGGCAATAATTATTTGTGGAAGATTTATGCATAGCTCTTGGAAGCTGGGGGGACGAAGCTATGACGGCGAAAAGAAGCGGGGAGGAGATCAGGCTGCGTCGCATCCCTGAGCGCGGCGAATTGTTCGATCTCTTCCGGCAGGTTGCAGAGAAGATCAGGCGAGAGAAGTCCTGCGCAAAGCGTTGTCAAAGGGGTGGTTTGTAGTTGCCGCCGATCTATTTGAAAATAGCTCTTCAGACCGTTCTCTCATTTTTTTCTGTGCTGGTGCTGACGCGGATCTTGGAAAAAGAGCAGCTGAGCCATTTGACCTATTATGAATATGTAACAGGGATCACGCTCGGTTCGCTGGCGGCTGGCCTGGCGATAGACACTGTGGTGCCACCGGGAGCAGCCTTGCTGTCGCTGGTCATCTATGCGGCGCTGACTTATCTTATGGGGTATGTATCGCTCAAGAGCAGGGTGGCGCGCAAGCTGCTGGAAGGAGAACCGACGATCGTGATTCAGAACGGAAAGATCATGGAAGAGAACATGAAGAAGCTTCGCTATAATGTCGACGACCTCCTTGTTCAGCTGCGGGAAAAGGGCTACTTTAACATTTCAGATGTAGAATTTGCTATCTTAGAGCCGCATGGGAAGCTGAGCGTCCTGCCGAAGGCATCCAAAAAGCCCGTTACCAGGGAGGATCTTCAGATCCCCTGCAGCTATGAGGGTATCGCTACAGAGCTGATTGTGGACGGGGAGGTAATCTATCAGAATCTCAAACAGAATAACCTTGATGAGGCATGGCTGATCGACCAGCTGGAGAAGCAGGGGATTCACTCGCCTAAGGAAGTGCTCTATGCGGGGCTAGATACCCAGGGCAACCTCTATGTCGATAAGAAGCAGGATGAGCTGACGCATGATGTTCAGGTTTCGGATGACCCTGATCTCAATGAAGGGATGAAGTAGGTTTTGGGGTTTCATTAAACGGTTGAGGTGTAGAAAGCACCCGCCTGTGATTCCTTCAAGGTGGGTGCTTTTTTGTGAAGAGAGCTTTTCCCCTTAGGACATATGGCTTATTTATTTTGAAGCCATTTTTTTGTTGTTGATGGCAGGAACATCTCATTTTATGTTGAATTGCTCAATTATAAAAAATGTTATGGTTTAAAATGTTTGCTGTGGCAGGGGATTCCATGATGACAGAAACTGAGGCCCTGGATCGAGTTGTTAAAGAGACGCTGGCTGCGATAGAGAAGGGGAAAGAGGCGATCTTCGATATTGCCGAGAATGCTCGAAGTGAACTTGAGAGGGTAAGAAGAGAGCTGGTGGAGACTAAGCGGGAGACCCTGGAGACGATCCACCAGGTGGACAGATATGTGCAACTGGAAAGGGAAGCGCGGCTGCGCCTGATGGAAGTAAGCAGGGACTTCCACAAATACAGCGAGGATGTCGTTAAAGAGGCTTACGAAAGGGCAAGGGATATCCAGATCCAGCTGTTTGTGCTTCAAGAGAAGGAAAAAAACCTCCGCAGGCGGCGCGACGAGCTGGAGCGCAGCCTGCAGCGGCTGACGCATACTGTGGAAAAGGCGGAGATTCTGATCACTCAGATCGGAGTTGTTCTTCAGTTTCTGCAGGGGACGCTGAGGGAGATCTCGATCAAGCTGGATGGTATCCAGCAAAAACAGCAGCTCGGCCTGAAGATCATCCAGGCGCAGGAGGAGGAACGCCGGAGGATTGCCAGAGAGATCCACGATGGGCCCGCACAAAGCCTAGCAAACCTTGTATTGAGGGCAGAGCTATGCGAGCAGCATTTGAGCCGCGACCCGGAGATGGTGAAGGCTGAGCTGAAGAAGCTGAAAGAATCTGCCCGCAACACCCTGAAAGATATCCGAAAGATAATCTTTGATCTGCGTCCCATGTCGCTGGATGACCTGGGGCTTGTGGGAGGATTGCGGCGGTTTTTGGGCGATTTTCAAGAGCGATACGGGCTTCCCGTTGAGTTTCTGGTCTTCGGGCAGGAAAGGGCACTGGATGAGATGTACTGTATTGCAGTTTTTCGCATTATCCAGGAGGCTCTCAACAATGTAGTTAAGCATGCTCAAGCGAGCAGTGTCTCTGTGAAGCTGGAGTTCCTGCCAAAGCATGTCACAGCTGTCGTCAAGGATGATGGGGTAGGGTTTGAACCACAGTCGCTGGAAGGGGAGAACGAGCATTACGGGCTTCTGAACATGAAGGAGCGCGCCAGTTTGCTCAATGGGGAGCTGGAAATAAAATCTGCACCTGGCAAGGGTACTGAGGTTTGGCTGATGATTCCGGTTGAAGGGGAGGGAAATGAGGTTGGAAGAGATTAGGATCCTTATTGCCGATGATCACCCTCTCATCAGGGAGGGGTTGCGCCGTGTATTGGAACTTGACCCTAGGCTGAAGGTTGTGGGCGAAGCTGGCGACGGTCAGGGGGCGATCAACCTTGCGCGGGCGTTGCAGCCTGATGTGATATTGATGGATCTGAAGATGCCGGGCACTGATGGAGTTGTGGCGAGCCGGGTGATCGCCAACGAATTTCCGAAGATCAGGATTATCATCCTCACCGTTGCTGAAGACGAGAATATGTTGGATGTGATCCGCTGCGGCGCTTGTGGCTATCTCCTCAAGGATGTAGAGCCAGCTG
>JBNATO010000076.1:0-9312 GCA_049701555.1 Thermacetogeniaceae bacterium
ATTGTGTCGAGGTCTCTTAAGTGTAAAGTTGCCTACTAAGTCTTGACACGGACATTAATAATTTTTGCTTTTTAAAAATTCGAATTAGTTTGTTATTATTTATCATACAAAGGTAAATATTAAAATCCTAAGCTGGATGTGTTGAATATGAAGCTAGATGAAAACCAGAGGGCGATACTAGAAAGTCGTTATCTCCAGCGCGATGAGACTGGTAGAGTAATTGAAACTCCTGATGATATGCTCTGGAGGGTGGCGCGGTGGGTGGCCAGAGCAGAGGCCAAATATGGCGCAAGCGAGAAAGAGGTCTCGGCCTGGGCAGAAAGATTTTATGCCTTAATGGCTGACCTAGACTTTCTTCCGAATAGCCCAACGCTGATCAACAGTGGACGTCCCTCTGGACAGTTGGCGGCCTGCTTTGTTTTGCCTATCGGGGATAGCATTGAGGATATTTTTGATGCTCTAAAATATGCTGCTATAATTCACAAAAGCGGCGGAGGAACTGGTTTCGATTTTTCTCCCGTTCGTCCGAGGGGCAGCTTGGTTAGGACTACCTTGGGGAGAGCATCCGGCCCTATCAGCTTTATGCGCATTTTTAACGCTGCCACCGAGGAGATCAGGCAAGGGGGGGTACGCCGAGGGGCCAACATGGGCATCCTCGAAGTGGGCCACCCTGATATTTTTGAGTTTATTTCCTGTAAAGATGAGCGTGGAGCCTTTCGCAATTTTAATCTATCAGTTTCTGTCCCCGATAGGTTCTTTGATGCTGTTGCGAGGGGACGAAAATGGCCCCTTTCTTTTGGGGGCGAGGTTTACCGCGAGGTGGATGCGCGCCAGCTTTTTGAAGAGATTGCCTATCATGCGCACAAAACCGGGGAACCAGGGATGCTCTTCGTGGACGCTATCAACCGCAGCAATCCCACTCCTGCGCTGGGGGAGATCAGGGCCACAAATCCGTGTGGGGAACAACCCCTTTTGCCTTATGAATCCTGCATTCTTGGCTCTGTTAACCTCTCTAACATGGCTAAGCCAGGAGCGATCGATTGGAAGAAGCTTGAGACTACGGTAAGAACAGCTGTTAGGTTTTTGGACGATGTTATAGACGTCAACGTTTATCCTCTTCCTCAAATAGCTGCTGCTAGCCTGCGCACTAGAAAAATAGGATTGGGTGTAATGGGGTGGGCTGAACTCCTCTTTAAGCTTGGCATTCCTTATGATTCAGAATCTGCTGTTGGATTAGCAGAAGAGGTTATGGCTTTTATCTCTAACAAGGCGCGTGAGGCATCGAGGGAACTCGCTCTACAAAAGGGGACATTTCCGGCGTGGAAGGATTCGTCTTATTACCCGGAAATTCCTTTAAGAAATGCCACTCTAACTACTATTGCTCCAACGGGTTCCATCAGCCTCATAGCTGGGACAACCCCTGGTATTGAGCCTTTGTATGCTCTTATTTATACCAGGAAGGTGCTGGAAGATAAGGAGATATTGGTGTTCAACAAAACCTTTAAAGAGTTGCTGGAGAAAGAAGTTAATCCTATGGTGAGAGACAGGGTGTTTAAGGCGATTTGTGAAAAGGGCAGCATACAGGAGGTTGCAGAATTGAGCCCGGAGGTGCGAGCGGTGTTTAAGACTGCCCCTGAGATCGCTCCTGTCTGGCACCTCAAGATGCAGGCAGCTTTTCAGAGGTATACAGATAATGCTGTGAGCAAGACTATTAATCTTCCTCCGAACACGGCTGTGGAGGAGGTTGTAGAAATATTCGAAAACGCCTATCATCTCGGTTTGAAGGGAGTAACCATTTATCGCGTTGGCTCGCGCGAGGACCAGCCTCTGGCAGCGCCTTACAGCTGCTCGTCATGTCACTTGGCCATGTCTTAGCAGCTCAGGTGAATCATTTGCTAGATGCAGGTTCTGAGCAAAATTGACAAAATCTGAATTTTTAAGATATAATGAGCCTAAAATCCAAACAGCGTGGAGGATTTGCCTTGCTTACCGGTAGTGAACTGAGAAGGAAATTTCTCGAGTTTTTCAGAGGATGCGATCATTTAGTTCTTCCGAGCGCCTCCCTTGTTCCGAAAGACGATCCGAGCTTGTTGCTTACGGTCGCAGGTATGGTGCCTTTTAAACCATATTTCCTGGGGAAGGCTGTGCCTCCTCATACGAGGATTACGACGTGCCAGAAATGCCTGCGCACTCAGGATTTGGACTCTGTGGGCAGAAGTGCGCGGCATCACACATTTTTTGAGATGCTGGGAAATTTTTCTTTTGGGGACTATTTTAAGGAAGAAGCCATTGCCTGGGCATGGGAGTACCTGACTAAGGTGATCGGTCTTTCGCCATCTGATCTATGGATCACCGTTTTTCGTGATGATGAGGAGGCCAAGCGCATCTGGCACGAGAAGATAGGGGTATCAGAGGAAAGGATAGTGCCGATGGGTGAAGAAACAAACTTCTGGGAAGCTGGGCCTGTGGGTCCTTGCGGCCCCTGTTCGGAGATTTTGGTTGATCTTGGGCCTGATCGCGGATGTGGCTCTTCGAACTGCGGTGTAGATTGCGATTGCGGAAGATATCTAGAAGTCTGGAATCTTGTTTTTACAGAGTTTAACCGGGATGAGACGGGAAGCCTCTCAAAATTGCCGCGCAAGAACATTGATACAGGAATGGGGTTGGAGCGAATAGCCTCTGTTGTCCAAGGTGTTCCTTCGAATTTCGAAACCGACCTTCTTTTTCCTCTTATTGAGGAAACCTCGGCTGTTGCTGGTGTTTCCTACGGAGAGGACGAAGAAAAAGATGTAGCTTTCCGTGTGATCGCCGATCATGCGCGTGCGGTCGCGTTTTTAATCGGTGACGGAGTCCTCCCCTCAAACGAGGGAAGGGGTTACGTTCTGAGGCGCATCTTGCGGAGGGCTGTGCGCTACGGAAGGCTACTTGGAATCGAAAGGGCATTTTTAACCAGGATAACCGGCAAAGTAATCGATATGTATCAGGACCCCTATCCAGAGCTTAAAGAGCGCCGCGATTATATCCAGAGAGTAGTTGCTCTGGAAGAGGAGCGTTTTGGAGAAACTCTCGAACAAGGCCTGCAGATATTGCATGATTACCTAGAGGAGTACGAGAAAACGGGAGTGAACAAGCTCCCCGGCAAGGTGGCCTTTCGCCTCTACGACACCTTCGGTTTTCCTCTTGAGTTGACGCAGGAGATACTGGCTGAGCGGGGGATGGCAGTAGATATAAATGAGTTTAATGCTGCTATGGCGGAGCAGCGGGAGAGAGCACGAGCTGCGTGGCTGGAGATCGCTCCCATAAACAGCTTTGGTGGTGTGCAGGCTTTCGATGGCAAGAAGACGGAGTTCCATGGTTATATAAGCCTTTCTACGAAGTCCCAAATATTAGGAATAATTGCTGATGAAAGTGAAGTGGAGGAGGCATCTGAGGGAAAGAGGATTCAGGTCTTGCTGGATGTCACTCCCTTCTACCCTGAAGGCGGAGGCCAGGTAGGAGACAGCGGCATTATAGAGGGGCCCTCGGGCAAGATGGTCGTGGAGGATACAAAGAAAGCGGGAGATGTGATCGTCCAGTATGGGTATGTATCCAGAGGTGTCCTACGAAAAGGTGATATAGTTCTGGCACAAGTCGACGAACGAAGGCGTCAGGCCGCGGCGCGCAATCACACGGCAACTCATCTTTTGCATGCAGCGCTGCGTCTCGTTTTGGGAGAACACGTCCAGCAGACAGGTTCATATGTCGCTCCAGAGAGATTGCGCTTTGACTTTTCTCATTTTGCTCCGCTTTCTGAAGAGGAGATCGAGAAAGTCGAATCTTTGGTCAACAGGAAGATCCTTGACAATTTGCTCGTACGGACGTATGAAACCGATCTGGAATCGGCTAAGGCAGAGGGTGCTATTGCCCTGTTTGGAGAAAAGTACGGAGATGTTGTCAGGGTCGTGGAGATAGGGGATTTTAGCAAGGAGCTTTGTGGGGGGACTCATGTTCACCGCACCAGCGAAATAGGATTTTTTAAGATAATCAGTGAAAGCGGGATAGGAACAGGGACAAGGCGCATAGAGGCTCTCACGGGCGAGGAGCTGCTTGCTTACTGGCAAAAACAGGATAAGCTCATCGCTGAGTTGATGGATCTCCTGAGAGTAGACCGTGAGAACATAACCACGCGAATCCAGCAGATTCAGGAGCAGCTTCGCGAGTATGAGAAGGAAGTAGAGAGGCTGCGAGGGAAAATTATGCGCAGCCAAGTCGATTCATTGCTCAATTCTGTGGTCGAAGTGAACGGGATCAAGGTCTTGGCGGTACAGGTTGAGATGCCAGATATGGAGAGTCTTCGTTCCCTGGGAGACCTCATAAGAGATCGCCTTGGCTCTGGGGTGGTCCTGCTTGGTAGCACTTTGCAGGGCAAAGCAGGGCTGGTGGGGTTTATTACTCCGGATTTGGTCAAGAGCACAGGGCTTAATGCTGGGCAAATTGTCCGGGAGATTGCTAGAGTGATAGAGGGTGGCGGAGGAGGAAAACCTGAAATGGCTCAGGCTGGTGGAAAGAATCCTTCTAGGTTAAGAGAAGCCTTGCTCAAGGGGATAGAGTTGGTGCGGCAGCAACTCGAGGAGAAGAGGTAATTTTTTGTGAGGGAAGGAAGGATTTTGCCTTCTTCCGGAGAAATGTCTCTGGTAGTGGGGGTGGCAACTTATGCCGGATGAACTTGACAAAACGATGCCATTTGAGTTCAAGGTAGAAGAAGGTGGTTCTGCCCGTGAAGTCCTGGAAGCAGTCTGTAAGGCGTTGAAGGAGAAGGGGTATAATCCTATTAGCCAGTTGGTTGGTTATCTTTTGTCAGGTGATCCGGCATACATCACGAACCACCGGAATGCCCGCAACCTTATCAGAAAGTATGAACGCGATGAGTTGTTAGAAGAGCTGATAAGGTTTTATCTTGAAAAAGGGGAGTGAAGAACTCGAGTTGCTGAACCAAAGATGGAATATCGCTTCCTGGGGAAAACTGGGCTGAAGGTTTCGCGGCTTTGCTTTGGAACGCTGACAATTGGTCCACTTCAGGCAAACCTGCCTCTTGCCAAGGGCGTGGATTTGCTGAGGTATGCTGTCAGGCAAGGGGTTAATTTTTTTGATACTGCTGAGATTTATGGGACCTACCCTTATCTCAAGCAACTGTTGCGGCTGTGCCGAGATGAGGAACTGATCGTGGCTACGAAGACATACTCTGTTACTGCAGAGGAGATGAGGAAGAGCCTGGAAAAGGCGCGCCGCGATCTTGATCGAGACTGGATCGATATCTTTCTCTTGCATGAGCAGGAGTCTGCTCTGACAATTAGAGGGCATAAAGGTGCCTTGGAGTTTCTTGTTGAGGCAAAACAGAAAGGGCTTGTTAAGGCAATAGGAATCTCTACTCATCGAGTCGCAGGGGTTCAAGGCGCATTGGAATTCCCTGAGATCGATGTGATTCATCCCCTGTTCAATGTTCGGGGGTTAGGGATATTTGATGGGGCGATCTCTGACATGACCGCAGCGCTGGAGGCGGCTTATGCCAGAGGGAAGGGCGTTTATCTGATGAAGCCTTTAGGAGGGGGGCACCTTCGGAACGAGGCGGAGGAAGCGCTAAGATTTGCTTTCAAGCAACGATTTGCTGCATCCGTTGCAGTGGGCATGCAGACGCTGGATGAAGTAGACTTCAACGTAAGGATTGCAAACGAATTGAGTGTGCCAGAAGCCCTCAAGATCAAGGTATCTAGAGAGCAGCGGAAACTGCACATCGATGAGTGGTGTGAAGGGTGTGGCAGATGCGTTGACAGTTGCCAACAAGGGGCGCTGTTCTTAAAAGATGGAAAAGCAAATGTTGACGAATCCAAATGCATACTGTGCGGTTACTGCGCTGCAGCTTGTCCCTTTTTTTACATCAAGGTGTATTGAGAGATGGAGTTTCTCGGACATGAGAATATTGGGGTTGGATATTGGCAAAAAGAGAATTGGTGTTGCTGTCAGCGATGAGCTGGGTATTACTGCGCAAGGATTGATGACTATTGAGAGGGGTAAGAATGAGGATGTGATAGTAACTCTGCTCTCGCTTGTGGAAAAATATAATATAAGGGAAATAGTCATCGGCTTGCCTAGGCATATGGATGGCAGGTTAGGAGAGGAAGGTGAAGATATCGTTTCTTTGGGAAAGGAAATCCAGGAGAGAATTGGTGTACCTGTGGTTTTCTGGGATGAGCGGCTGTCCACTGTGGCTGCAGAAAGGGCGCTTCTTGAGGCAGATGTCAGCCGTCGCCGGAGAAAAAAGGTGATCGATAAGATTGCGGCGGCGTGGATACTAAGCGGCTACCTTGAGAGGCGCAATAAGGGTTCGTTTCTTTGAGCCCAGCGATTAAAAATTAAAAAAGAAAATATGGAGGGTATGAAAAAATGGAGTTTGAAAGAGAAGAGACGATTATTCTTACAGATGAAGAAGGGAAGGAACACGAGTTCAACTTGATCGATGTAATAACTGTGGATGGAGAAGAATATGCAATATTGCAGCCTGTAGATGAGGACGATGCTATAATTTTGAGGTTTGACGTTGACGAGAATGGAGAAGAGATCTTGTGCGACATCGAAGATGATGAGGAGTGGGAGAAGGTCGCTGACGCCTGGCAGGAGATGCAGGAAGAGGAGAGAAACTAAAGAGAAACTAACTGAAAGCGGAAGCGAGGAGGCCTTCTCGGCGTAAGATGAAAATGGAAAAATAGTTCGCGCGAGAAGGTGTATGGCTGTGCGGGAGAGAGTGAGGCTTCGGCTGGTAGGATTTGTGTTATTGCTGGTAGTTCTGTTTGCTGGTGCAGGAGCCGGATTTGGGTTTCTGTGGCGTGCCTGGAGTAACAAAATTTTGCCAGGCATAAAGATCGGAAACATTGATGTTTCAGGGCTCACTGAGGAGGAGGCTGAAGCCAAGCTCGCTCTCGTTGAGCGCAGTTTTCTTTCATCACCTGTGGAGATATTTTTAGACGAAAGCAGAAGGTGGCGTGTCTCGAGGCATGACTTGGGCTTCCAGCTTGAAATGAAGAGGGCGCTGCAGTCTGCTTTCTTATTAGGGCGCTCTGGGCCGATATGGAGGCGCCTTTATGACATATGGGTGGCATTGCACAAAGGATATGTGATTCCTCTGAAGCCGTATGTCGACAGGCAGAAGGCGGAGGAAGTTCTTTCGCGCTTGGTAAAGGAAACGATCAGCCCTCCGGTGGATGCCGCTCTGTTGATCGCCGAGAATGATAGGGTAATTATAAAACAAGGGAAACCGGGCCAGGCAGTTGACTACCAGGCTGTCATTGATGCCCTGTCACGCATGGAATCGCCTTATAGCAGTAAAATTCGGCTGAAGCTGCGCCGTGTAGAGCCTAAAGTCCGTACGGAAGATGTCCTTGCAATGAAGATAAACGGTTTGCTGTCATCATATACCACATACTTTGATGTGAGCAATGTGAACCGTACATACAACATCAATGTGGCAGCAGACGCTATCGACAATATTGTCATCAAGCCTGGCGAGGTTTTTTCCTTTAACCGGATTGTTGGCCCGAGAAGCAAGGAAGCCGGATATAAAGAGGCTTTGGTGATAGTGGAGGACCAGTTTACCCCAGGGATCGGTGGAGGGGTCTGTCAGGTTTCTTCTACTCTTTATAATGCCGCTCTTTTGGCTGGATTAGAAGTTTTGGAGAGACATAACCATTCTCTGCCAGTTGCTTATGTCCCGTTGGGTAGAGATGCTACCGTTGCCTATGGAGGATATGACCTAAAATTTCGGAACAATACCAGAGGCTGTATCTGTATTCGCGCGCGTGTGAGCGGCGGGGCTCTCACAGTGAAGATCTTTGGGGATGTGGCTGAAAAGAAAAACATCACGATTGAGAGCATCGTTGATGATGTATTGGAGCCTAAGGTGATAAAAAAGGAAGATCCCAACCTCTATGTAGGGAAAGTGGTAGAAGAAAGAAAGGGTGTCAGGGGCTACCGTGTGCGGGTTTTTGCTTACATAAGAGAGCCCAATGGTCAGGTTATAAAGAAATTGCTTTCAAAAGATCTCTATAAGCCGATAGACCAGATCGTCAGGGTGGGAACGAAACCGCTTGCGGTTGCACCGCCGCTTCCCAACGGCGAGGGTAACCTGCAGGTACAGCCAGAGGCGCCTCCGGTGCCTATTCCTGACCAGCAGAGCGCTCCTTCTCAGGCTCAACCTGAAACAGATTTCGGGGTACCTGTTATTCGCTAGTTTAACAAAAGTTTAGTTTTTATCCAAGAGCATCACAGGAGAGTTGGTTTTTTCATGAGGTTGAGGAGAGAGAAGCTGGGGATAGTAGGTTACTTGTTTCTTAATCCGGTTCTGCTTGGTATTATTCTGATGCTTGTTGGTTCGCTATGGATTGGGGGAAGGGTGTTTTTTGCCCTTTTGAGTTCTCCGGCGAACTCGAGCCCTACACCGGAAACGTTTATGACAGTGAAGATAGAAAAAGGGGCTTCGCTGCATGAAGTCGCAGACCTTTTGCAACAGAAGGGGTTGATCAGAAGTGCGCGTTTTTTTGTTTGGTATGCCCGGTGTAATGGGGAGGAGAAGAAAATAAAGGCCGGTTCTTATCGCATCAGCAGTGCTTGGGGGATCAGCAGGATACTTGATGTGATCACCGAAGGTAAGGTGATTTCATACCGCGTAACTGTTCCAGAAGGATATACGACGGAGCAGATCGCCCATCTGTTAGCTTCAAAAGGGATTGTCAGTGAATCAGATTTCATGGCAGCAGTTAGCTCTGCAGAGTTTGACTTTCCATTTTTGAAAGGGTGTTCACCGGGCCCGAAGCGGTTAGAAGGTTATCTCTTCCCGGCGACTTACGAATTTCAGGCAGGTATGAGCGGGAGAGAGGTCGTTGAGCAAATGCTAAAGGCCTTCCAGAAAGCATTTTCTCCTGAATTGCAGAGGAGAGCGGTTCAAATGGGCCTGACAGTGAGGGAAGTGGTGATACTGGCATCCATTGTTGAAAGAGAAGCGAAGCTTGACAGGGAGCGGCCTTTGGTCGCTGCAGTCTTTTTGAACAGGCTTAAACACGGGATGCGTCTGGAGTCTTGTGCTACTGTTCAGTATGTGCTTGGTAAGCAGAAAGAGAGATTGACGTATGATGATCTCAGGATACCTTCTCCTTATAACACATATCTCCATGACGGTCTCCCTCCTGGCCCCATTTCTAACCCTGGTCTGGCTTCGATAAAAGCCGTTCTATATCCGGCTAAGGTGGACTATCTCTATTTTGTAGCAAGGGGCGATGGTTCCCA
>JBNATO010000077.1:0-9299 GCA_049701555.1 Thermacetogeniaceae bacterium
TGTCAGGGAGATACTGCTGATGTATAAAGCTACCCGGAAAATGGTGAGGGTACAAATACCCCTGCCCTCTGCCCAGCTTTTTTGCTCCTGCATAATTGGAATCCATCAGGTGGCGTGGAACCGTTCCGACGTTTCGATTTCTTATATCTTCTTTCGCCCGCTGGAGAGCTTTATATACACTATTGCTCTTAGGCGCACAGGCCACATAAACCGCTGCCTCCGCCAACAAAAGCTCTCCTTCAGGCATGCCAACATGGGTGATCCCCTGAGCCGCTGCTTCAGCCACAACAAGAGCCTGAGGATCAGCCATTCCAACATCTTCAGCGGCACAGATTACAATACGCCTTGCGATGAAAGCCGGATCCTCTCCCGCTTCCAGCATCCTCGCCAACCAGTGAAGCGCAGCATCTGGATCAGAACCCCGCATCGACTTGATAAAAGCTGAAACGACATCATAGTGGGCATCGCCTTGACGGTCATAAAGTATTATCCTTTGCTGAACTGCTTCTTCTGCCTCTTTCTCCCCAATAAAGAGCCACCCATCAGGGTTGGGCTCTGCTAACTCGACAGCATACTCCAGCGCATTGAGCAGAACACGCGCATCACCCCCAGCCACCTGCAGCCAATGATCGATAGCCCTCGGGTCAATCTTTATCTTCAGACTGCCAAGGCCACGCTCGCTGTCCTTCAGGGCACGTTCCAAAAGCTCTTTAAGCTGTTCATCGCTCAGGGGGTAAAAGGGCAATACCCTTGTTCTAGAAAGAAGAGGGGCATTCACATAAAAGAAGGGGTTCTCTGTAGTAGCACCGATTAAAACGATTGTTCCTCGCTCCACAGCAGGTAGTAGCACATCCTGTTGAGCCTTGTTGAAGCGATGTATCTCATCAATAAAAAGAATGGTTTTCTGGTTATAAAACTTTAACCTATCCCTGGCCTCATTGATGATCTTGCGTAGTTCTGATACTCCTGTGCTAGTCGCATCTATCTGAACGAAATAAGACTTTGTAGCTGAGGCAATAATTCTCGCCAGACTGGTCTTGCCAGTACCTGGTGGGCCATAAAAGATCGACGAAGGAATTTTGTCGCATTTTATAGCCCTGTACAGCAGGCGTCCTGGCCCAACCAAATGCTCTTGACCAACAAACTCCTCAAGGCATCGCGGCCTCATTCGATACGCCAAAGGCTCTTTTTGGCTCCCAGTCCTCTCCTTAGACTCAAACAGAGCCATAGTTCTCCCCTTTCTTCCATCTTTAACCTCTCCAATTTTTTTTCTATATAAAAACTTAAAGGGGAGAGCCTGCTCCCCTGTTCTGGCTTCGCCGTTTTTTTAGAAAAATCAGAGCACCTGACTGATCCACTTGTTCAACTCTTCTTTGGGACGAAACCCTGTTATCCTCGCGACCTCTTTGCCATTCTTGAAGAGAATTAATGTGGGTATACTCATCACTCCAAAGGAAACAGCAGTCTTTCTGTTCTCATCCACATTCAGCTTTCCAACTTTAACGCGGCCCTTCAGCTCTTCCGCCAATTCCTCCAAAACAGGAGCTAACATCATACAGGGACCGCACCAACTTGCCCAAAAATCAACAAGAACAGGAAGATCTGCATTGGCTAATTCACTCTCAAAATTACCATCTGTTAATGTCAAAATTCCAGCGTCCACCAGAGATTATCCCTCCTTTGCTATGCCCTGAATTTTCCTCCAATAATAACCCTCTCCAAACTATTTGTCAATAGCAAAATTCTCAAAAATAACAGGTTCTTTTACAGGAGGAACATCAGGAGGAAGCACTTCGGGACGCTCACTTCCAGGATGGAGGGGAGGAACCTGTGGCTGTGGTATTTCAACAGGGCCTGTCTCAGGATGTACGGCAAAACGCAGCAAACCACCTCACCTCGACTTTTCCGTTCGTAATCCTCAAATCAGTCCTGACCGATCACTGAATCGATACCATAGCGTTCAAAGTGCTCCCTCAGATTGGCGATCGTTTGCACACTAATGTTGAACTTTTGAGCCATCGCCTCATCCGCAGCACCATCTCTGAGACACCTTAAAAACTCATCAAAATCGACTCCCGCTTCTTCCGTCAATTCCCGCAAACTAGGCTGCCAACTCCACGGCGGTCCAAACCCATTCCCTTCATCAGGCATGGCAACAGATACCCCCTCATTGACTATTCTCCCCGCTGTTCCACTGCTTATACCTGCTTTTATTCAACTTTTTCATTTTACTTTTTTATTTAACTTTGACATTAAAAATCAAAATTCGACAATTATTTTCTACTTCGAGCAATTTTTTTCAAACCAAAGCAAAAAAGCAAGAGTTATAATTAAAAAATCAAACACATCCCAATCACAATACTCTTATTTGTCTTGTGAAGGGAGACCTTCAAGATATGAAAAGCTATCTACAGCTGACCCGGCATGTGGGGAACAATGACCTGTTTCTGGCAGTGGAAATGTCTCTTATCTCGACCATGAGGGGAAGCCCTCTCCACATTCATGCAGAAGGATTAAGGGGAACGGGAAAGACCACCATCATGCGCTCAGTCAAACAGATACTCCCTACAATCACGCGCATCAAGAACTGCCTCTACAACTGCGATCCCCAGAAACCACATTGCCCTCTGCATCGACATCTCTCAGCCGACGAGATCGCAGAACTAGGAACAGAAGAAATACCGATGCCTTTTCTAGAAATTTCGCACTCCGCAAAGATAGGGACAGTAGCAGGAAGCATCGACCTCACCAAGCTTACCAACCCAGCCCATCCAGAAGCCGCCATACTTCCGGGAATAATACCTCAAGCTCACAGGGGGATCATCTTTGTTGATGAAATCAACAGGCTCGCCGACACTTCTCCGGAGATCGCAGATGTCCTCTTAGACGTAATGGGAACAAAACCCGGCCGCATCCAGATTGAGGAAACCGGTTTGCCCATCGTAGAGATACCCGTCTCCGTTTCGGTATGGGCAGCTTCAAATCCAGACGAAGAGCCAGGGCCATTGGAAGAGATCAGGAGACAGCTGGCAGATAGGTTTGACCTAGTTATCTCCATGGGAAGGCCTTCCACTCCAGAAGAGGTCGTCGAAATCCTTTCAACATGCGAAGAGACAGAAAACACCGACAGAGAACTCTCGCCACAAGAAAAGAAACGGTTAGAAAGGCTCCAAAAGGAGTTATTAGAGATTGCTTCGCAAAACAGCCTCAAGATGCCGGATTACCTCATAAACTTTCTAGCCAATCTCTACATAAAGTATAATATCGAAAGCCTAAGAGCACTTGAAGCCATCCGGCAAGCTGCCATCCTCCACTGCGCACTGCGAAGGCGCAAGCAAGTGATGATCAGCGACATCATGGCAGTGCTTCCAATGGCGCTGAACCACCGGGTTGCACCCACCACCCTCCAGGAAATAATGAAATATGTTAACAGCAGGTTGACTGGAGAACCATCCGAGGAGAAGCTCAAAAAAGGAGAGAAACCGCTGCAGCAAAGCTCTCCCACAGGCGAGGATGAAGCGCCACCCAGGAGAGCCCGCTTTTTGCGAGACATTATTGGCAATGCCGTGATAAAAAGAGAAGAAACAGATTTGTAAAAAGGAGAAAGGCTTACAGATGGGTAATTCTCTGCTTTTTGAAGAAATATCTTTGCAAGAAATCAGCGATCTCGCACATGAAATTGGTACGATCCTAGCTGGGGGGCAAGGTTTTCGATTAGGAGAATCGACGGTCATCAGCTACTTCATTCATAAAATAAATCGCAAACGGCCCGAAGAGGTTCAGATATTCGTAAACAGAGACGCTGGCCTAGAACTGGCTCAGGAAAACTCCCCCTGCCAAGTGATCCACTTAGATGTTTTTCATGAACCTGCCCGAGTAGAGGCCTATTCGCTCGCCCAAACGATCACAGAAGCGGTCAGGATCTACCAGAACAAATCACAGTTTTACACGCAAGATCTCTCAAAAAGAATCCACCTAGAAACCGGTACCGGAACAGGCACTCTCGAAGAACTGACAAGCAAAAGAAGAAACACATACAGAGGCAAAAATAAAAACCACGTCCATGTCCTGCTCAGGAGGTTCACGCAGAGCGAGCTTGTCCTGATCCCCTATATTGTCGACGCTATTGAAACAGAACTAGCCAACCAAGGAGTCGAAATCAGAAAAGTCGAGCGGATTTTGCATATCGAAGGAGGGGCAATGGGGTCCTTGCCCGCCTTTCTCACTGCGAAATTCAACCCTCTCCAGCGCCGCCTCTGGCGACAAGCAAGTTTTCTCACATCGGTATTGAGCAGCCCTGAAGATGTAATCGAATTCCTCCAAGCATTTCAGCCGGGGCTTTTCCGCCAAAAGCAGTCACTTGCTCAACTCCGCAACAAACATGGAAACCTCCGCGAACTTCTCACAGCCTTGGAACAAGCTGGGTTAATAAGAAGAGGAATAGTGAGAGATGTGCTCACCCCTGAGGGAACCGACCTCCTGAACTTTGTTATTCAGCATCAACGGGAGTTAGAATCTCAGATGTGCAAACTTCTGCGATCTGTCCCCATCCCGCGCTCAAAATACTTTTCAGTCCGCAAAACACGTACAAGAACAAGAGCAAGGGATAAAAGTTATAGATACGCCGGCAAGACTGCAGCGCCCATGAAGGACAGCTGGGTGGAAAGCATCGCTGTGCCTGAGACAATCATAGAAGCAGCGAAGAGAAAATTTACCGAAAAGAGGAATTCCTTCTTCATCAAGAGGGAAGATATCCGCGTTCACCAAAAGGTAGTCTCAAAACCAATCGATATCTGCCTTTTGATCGACGGCAGCGCCAGCATGTCGGGTCCAAAGATGAAAGCTGCCTGGCTGTTGGCAGAGCATCTGTTGTTGACAACCCGTGACAAAGTGGCTGTCGTTGTCTTCCAAGAAAAGCAAGGACGAATAGTGACACCATTCACAAGAAACTATACCCGTTTAAAACTAGGGCTCAGGTCAATTCAACCAAGGGGGATGACACCTCTCGCAGAAGGCATCAATGAAGCTATCAAACTGATCAAAAACCGCCCTGTGCATAACCCACTATTAATCCTAATAACCGATGGCATTCCCACTTACAGCAGATATACCATCAACCCAGAGGAAGATGCCCTCAAGGCCGCCAGCAGACTCAGAGAACTGCGAATAAAAGTTATTTGCATCGGCGTGGAATCCAATCGCCGGTTTCTGGAAAAGTTAGCCGAACATGCAGACGCTAACCTCTATATTGTAGAAAACCTTGAAGATCAAGCTGCACTTATAGAAATAGCGAGGAGAGAGAGGAAACTCTAGGAGCGTTGCCCCTGCTGCTGTAAATAAACCCACAATACCGTGACATCAGCAGGAGTCACGCCAGATATGCGCCCTGCCTGTCCTAGCGTTTGCGGTTTTACTTTGCTCAACTTCTCCCTTGCCTCCCGCGAAAGGCCATCTACCAAGTTGTAATCGAGATCCGGTGGTATTCTCATGCTTTCCAGCCTCTCCATCCTCGCCACCTGAGCTTCCTGCTTCTCTAAGTACCCCGCAAACTTTACCTCTATCTCCAGCTCTTCCGCAACCTCTTCAGGAATCGTTTTTTCCGAGCCGCTGAGACGAAGGATGTCAGCATACGTTATCTCAGGACGTTTAAGCAGTTCTTTAAGAGTTGTCCTACCTTTTATCGGAGCACTACCCTTCTGCTCCAGATAGGCTTGTATTTCTTGATCCGGCTTTACGGTCACCTCTTCCAGCCAGCGGCGTTCTTCCTCCAAAAGCCGAACCTTTTCCTCAAAGCGACGATAGCGTTCATCTGAGACTAAGCCGATCTTGCGGCCTATCTCTGTCAGGCGGAGGTCCGCGTTGTCCTGACGCAGAAGAAGCCGGTATTCGGCGCGAGATGTCAAAATACGGTAAGGTTCACGCACATCTTTCGTTACCAAATCATCGATCAGCACGCCTATATAAGCCTGCGATCGCTTGAGAACAAGGGGCTCCTTCTCCTTAACATAAAGAGCTGCGTTAATTCCAGCAACGATCCCTTGCGCTGCAGCCTCTTCATAACCAGACGTTCCGTTTAACTGCCCAGCAGTAAATAACCCTCTGATCTCTTTTGTCTCCAGCGTAGGCTTCAGCTGAGCAGGGACCAAGCAGTCATACTCAATAGCATAACCAACCCTGATCACCTCCGCCCTCTCCAGACCCGGCAATGTTCGCAAAACAGCCACTTGGACATCCTCCGGCAGGCTCGTGTTCATCCCCTGAACATAGAGTTCGTCGGTATCCCATCCCTCTGGCTCTAAAAAAATCTGATGCCTTTCCCTATGCGGAAATCGCACCACTTTATCCTCAAAAGATGGGCAGTAACGCGGCCCTACTCCTTCGATGACACCCGAAAACAAAGGAGAGCGGTGGAGGTTTTCTCTAACAATAGCATGAGTGCGCTCGTTGCTATAGGTAAGCCAACAAGGGAGCTGAGGTCGTTTTTCTCTTTTGGACATATACGAGAAGAAAAGAGGCTTCTCATCCCCAGGCTGTATTATAAGTTTCGAATAATCCACGCTATTCTTGTCGATACGCGGGGGAGTACCAGTCTTAAAGCGAGCGAGCTCAAACCCCAGGTCGCGCAGCGATGCCGCCAACTCCGCAGGTGCCAGCTGGCCGTTAGGCCCCCCGCTGTATGTAACGTCACCGACAATAATCCTCCCTCGCAAGTAAGTTCCAGTTGTGAGCACAACTGCCCGCCCTTGGAATCTCGCCCCTGTTTGAGTCACAATTCCTGCTACCCTGTCACCCTCCACAATGATCCTCTCAACAGTCCCCTGTTTGAGGTCAAGCCCGGGTTCCTTCTGTAATGTTTTGAGCATTTCCAATTGATAGCGTTTTTTGTCCACCTGAGCTCTAAGAGCCCGGACAGCAGGCCCCTTCTTCGTGTTCAGCATCCGTATCTGAATAAAGGTCTTGTCGGTGTTAACCCCCATTTCCCCCCCAAGGGCATCAACCTCACGGACAAGGTGCGCCTTTCCTGGACCTCCGACCGCAGGATTGCAGGGCATCAGGGCAATATAATCTACATTGAGGGTGATCAAGAGGGTGCGGCAACCCATCCTGGCTGCTGCAAGAGCAGCCTCGCAGCCTGCGTGACCGGCGCCAACTACGATCACATCATATCTTCCAGCATCATATTCTACCGTCACGTATCCCTCTGCCTCCCGAATCAGCTGTTAAGCGAGATTTTTCCGGGCATATTTTATCACAAAGACAAAAACACGCTAAATTAACTAGATAAACAAGACTACCAGCTACAAATACTAGCTACGAAAAATAAATTGTATTAAAATCAAAACACAAGGAAAAGACAAGGAGGCATTCCATGATCCCTCTGCGAGATAGCACGCGTTCCAGAAGTTTTCCCATTGTAAATATCCTTTTAATCGCTCTTAATATTTTAGTCTTCCTAAAAGAAACAACACTTACCAGCCAACAGCTCAACTACCTGACATACATGTATGGGGTCATTCCCGCAAAGGTACAAACGGAGCTATCCGCCGGAGTTCCCATCCTGTCCATAGCTGTTCCATTCATCACAGCGATGTTTTTGCACGGCGGTTGGCTTCACATCCTCGGAAATATGCTATATCTTTGGATCTTCGGAGACAACGTCGAGGATCGGATGGGTCATCTCCCTTATCTCTTCTTCTATCTCCTGGTCGGAATCGCTGGAAGCATCGCTCACATCCTGGCAAACCCTGGCTCACAGGTTCCGATCATCGGCGCAAGCGGTGCAATCGCCGGTGTACTAGGAGCATATTTCATCTCTTATCCCAGATCCAGGATTTTAACGCTCCTTCCTCTCCCCTTTTTCATCACCCTAATCGAGGTCCCGGCTTTCTTCTTTCTCCCTTTCTGGTTCATCCTGCAACTGTTGAACGGAATCAGCACAAATCTCGCTGCCAATCCCGTCGCCTGGTGGGCACACATCGGCGGTTTCCTCGCAGGGATGTTGCTCGTCAACTTCTTTCCAAACACAAAGGCGCGGACTTTCCGCTAAATTTTCCATTTAATTTGGGCATCAAGAATATTTCCTCTGAACGTACAAAAACCAAATACCATCCACCTGTAGCTGTCAGCTGAGATCTATAAAGCTGGACAGCGCGCCTCTTTTTCTCGATCTCATCTGGGAGGAGCGGAAACACCTCCCAACTCCATCCCTTATCGATCAGTTCATAGGGGGGTATGAGGGGGAGATACCTGGATAGCCGTGGGAAATAAGGCCACTTATTCTTTTCGTAGTGGACGAGATAAAGATGTCGCCTAACGTTTATTTGGGAAAAACTCAAGACACTCTCCACAAAATCATTCACTCCCCTATGATCGGGATGTTCATCAACGCTAGCCGGGTAATAGATGTCTGTGGGATGAAAAGAGATAATAAAATTTCTTAAGAAGTTTGCTAGCTGACGGCCTTGAGCGGTGCAGGAAAGATTTCTTCCTCGAGAACTTTGCCACAGCATCAAAAGCCCCTTGTCAGGGTATCGCATGAAGATAATGTCATTCTCCCTCACCCCCAGTTCTCTGAGGGCAGCCAAACACTCTTTCTCCCGTACCCTCCCTAGATAAGCAAACTCCTTTGGCCCTACTTTCCCTTTACCTGTTACTATCTGAGCAGCTTTCACAAAATGGTTGCCGCTAGTCACGACAACAACTTTCACCTTACCCCTACTCCGCAGAGTCCTTTGGATGATACCTGCAGCCGCCAAAGTTTCATCATCGGGGTGTGGGGCTATCACCAAAACCCTCTCACCAGGATTTTTCAAAACTATACACCTAGAGCGAAAAGTGTAAGCCTTTATGCCAAACTTCAGCAATGGAATGAAAAGCCACAAAAATAAAAATATCAAAATTCCAGCAATAAGGAGCAATATTTTATGTTTCCTTAACCACTGCAAGAGTTTTCCCCACCTAATTTGAAAACTACCAACAAAAAACCCCTGCCTTTTTCGACCTCTCAGGCAGGGGTTGCCTCTCGTTTGGTAGCCCTAACGGGACTCGAACCCGTGTCTCCACCTTGAGAGGGTGGTGTCCTTGACCGCTAGACGATAGGGCCACTTTGGCTGCGGGACCAGGATTCGAACCTGGGCTAGATGATCCAGAGTCATCTGTGCTACCGCTACACCATCCCGCAACTTCTTTCAGCTTAAAAGTATAATCGGTTTAACCGCTGCCGTCAAGATATCCTTTTTCAAGATGTGATCCGTCTGTGATATTGTCAGGGTGTAATCAATCAGTGAAAATGTCAGTAT
>JBNATO010000078.1:0-9257 GCA_049701555.1 Thermacetogeniaceae bacterium
GCATCTCCTTGGCTACGACCATCAGACGCCCGAGGATGAGGCGAAAATGCGGCAGAAGCAGAGGGAGATTCTGGAAAGGGTAGGGCTCGGAGAGAGGTAAAATGCCTAGGAGAAGCTTTTCCGAAAGCTTTCGTGATGCCTGGACAGGGCTGGTGTTTTGCGTAAGAAGCCAGCGCAACATGCAGATTCATCTGGTTGCGGCCGCAGCGGTCTTGATGGCCGTCTTCTGGTTGGGGCTGAGCAGAATAGAGCTCGCAGTTGTGGTATTCGCTATAAGCTTCGTGCTGGTTGCTGAGATGTTCAACACAGCTGTGGAGAAGACCATCGACTTGTATACCACTGCTTACCACCCCATAGCGAGGCTGGCCAAGCACATAGCCGCAGGGGCGGTGCTCATCGCCGCCGTCAATGCCGTGGCCACAGGGCTCTTGGTTATTTTACCTCATATCCAGGCTTTATGGTAAAATAGGCAGAGAATTCTATTTTGGATATCCTGGCGGAGGTAGCAGGATGTTGAGCGAGGGTGAGGAAAGTCTGCTTCGGGTGGCGAAAAAGGCGTCAGAAAGGGCCTATGCCCCATATTCGGGATTTCGGGTCGGGGCAGCGCTCCTGGCGAGCGACGGAACATTGTTTACGGGTTGCAACATAGAGAACGCCTCTTACGGTTTGACCATTTGTGCGGAGAGGGTTGCCTTGGGAAAGGCAGTCTCCGAGGGGGCGCGCTCTTTCGCCGCCCTGGCTGTCTGGGCGCCGGTTGCCAGGTGGCCGTGCGGGGCATGTTTGCAGTGTCTGGCGGAATTTGCCCCCGATCTGCGCATCCTGCGCGGGGGCGATGATGGTATACGTGAGGCCGCATCTTTGGCGGAGATCTTCCCTGTTCCCTTTAAGCTCTGACTTGGCATTGCGTGAGTAAAAAATTTTTGCACAAGGAGTGACTCCGTATAAAATCGGGATTTGTCTGCATCATCGGTAGGCCGAATGTCGGCAAATCGACTCTCCTCAACCGGCTTGTGGGGAAGAAGATAGCTATTGTTTCAGACAAGCCCCAGACAACCAGAAACCGCATCCTGGGCATACTCACAACTGAGGATGCTCAGGTGATTTTTATGGACACCCCTGGCTTCCACAAGCCGCACCACAAGCTGGGGGAATACATGATCAAGGTGGCGGAGAGCACCCTTGAGGAGGTCGATCTCGTCCTTTACGTGGTCGATGCCACCGCTCCTCCAGGTGCAGGAGAGGAGTATATCCTCGCCCAGCTCCGGAAGATCACCACTCCGGTTATCCTTGTTGTCAACAAGATCGATGCTGTAAAAAAGGGTGATGTCGAACTGCTGCTGGACTGGTTCTCCGCAAGAGGAGAATTTTTGAGGATGGTGGCTGTCTCTGCACTTACAGGCGAGAACATCGATGAGCTGCTCCAGGTCATCACTGAGAATCTTCCTGAGGGGCCTTTTTACTATCCCGCTGATACCTTCACCGATCAGCCGGAGCGCTTTGTTGTGGCTGAGATCATCCGCGAGAAGGTGCTGCACCTGACCCGTGAGGAAGTCCCCCACTCGGTTGCAGTGGTTGTAGAGGAGATGCAGCTCAGGAACAACAAGGTGCTTTACATCGCTGCGGTGATCTATGTGGAGCGCGACTCCCAGAAGGGGATCCTGATCGGGAAGGATGGCAGAATGTTGAAGGAGATCGGCCGTATGGCTCGGCAAGAGCTTGAGGTGCTCTTCGGAAATAAGGTTTACCTCGATCTCTGGGTAAAAGTGAAGAAGGACTGGCGTGACGATGAGCTCGCCCTGCGCTCTTTCGGTTATGAGTGATCCCTACCGACGGCTGTTTTGAGGCAACTCCGAAATCTATTAAGAGACTTTATTTTAAAGAGCGAGGGAAAGTGGAATGACAGCCCAGCAGCTTGCTTCGATGATCGAACATACGCTGTTGCGCCCTGATGCGGTTTCTGGGGATTATGAGCGGCTTTGCCAGGAGGCGCTGGAATACCGTTTTTATGGGGTCTGTGTCCCTCCGAGCCGCGTCAGCCTTGCCCGCGCGCTCCTGGCTGGGAGCGGCGTGCGGGTTGTGACGGTCGTCGGTTTTCCTCTCGGCTTCCAGTCGACGAGAATAAAGTTGTTCGAGGCAGAGGACGCTCTTTTGGATGGGGCGCAGGAGTTGGATGTTGTGATGAATATCGGAGCGCTGAAGGAAGGCCGTTATCAGGATGTCGAGAGGGAGATAAGGGAAATCGTCTCTCTCTGCGAGGGCATCAAGCCAGAACGGCCTCTGGTTAAGGTGATCATCGAGACGTGTTACCTCACTGACGCCGAAAAGCTTTTGGCTGTGCGCCTGATCAGCGAGGCAGGTGCCGATTTTGTGAAAACATCGACTGGTTTTGGCAAGGGTGGGGCGACGGTCGAGGATGTCGCTCTTCTGAAGAGAGCTGCTAAAGAGAGGTTGGGGATAAAGGCCTCAGGTGGGATAAGGACGAGGGAACAGGCGCTCGCCTTGGTGGCTGCAGGCGCCCAGCGCTTGGGCACCAGCCGAGGTCCTGACCTCGTCGATGATGCCCGGGGAGCCTGAAAAAGGGGTGCGGAGTGCGGCCTTTGCTATATATGAGTTTCAAAATGGGAAGGTTTCTGGTTGTGAAAGCGCCGATCTGGCGGTTTTTGCGGGGAAAGAATGACGGGCATGGTTTTTGCATATGCTTGTTTGCGAAAAGCTGAGTTATTTTGTTTTTTGAGTAAAAATAGCCAGTTTGCAGCAGGAAATTTCAAAAAAAAAGCTAATTTAATAATAAGGAGAAATTTCATTTATTTTTTTGGTTTAAACAGCGAAAAGTTTGATGAGCGATGGGAGGTGTTTTAGGGGAGAGGAAAAGGGCGAGAAGGCTGGAAGCCTCTGTTGATGATTTTTTAAGAATAATCCTAGGGAGGGAAAGCTCATGAAGGGAATCAGCCGCCGCCAGTTTATGAAGCTGTGCGCAGGCTCAGTGGCTGCTATGAGCCTCAGCCAGGCGCTGTTGCCTGAACTTGCCAAGGCGGTGCCTGCGGCGGGGAATCCCCCGGTGATATGGATACAGGGGGCGAGCTGTACCGGCTGCTCGATTTCTCTCTTAAACTCGGCTCAGCCGGGCGTAAAAGAGATCTTGACTGAGATCATCAGCTTAAAGTTTCACCCCAACGTCTCAGCTGCAGCTGGAGATCTGGCGTTGAAGGTGATCGAGGAGACGGAAAGCGCAGGAAAGTATTACCTCGTGGTAGAAGGCGCTGTTCCCACGAAGGATGGGGGGGTCTACTGTACCGTTGGAGAGCGTGACGGAAAGCCCGTGACCTTCTTGGAAAGGGTCAAAGAGCTAGGGAAGAGGGCGGCAGCTGTGCTGGCGGTTGGTACCTGCGCCGCGTTCGGAGGGATTCCTGCTGCAAAGCCCAACCCCACTGGCTGCAAGGGTGTTTCCGAGGTATTGAAAGAGGCAGGCATCAACACGCCGGTGGTCAATATCGCTGGATGCCCTCCTCACCCTGACTGGATGGTCGGGACCCTTGCTCACATCCTGCTCTTCAACGAGATACCAGAGTTGGATCAGTTCGGGAGGCCGAAAGTTTTCTACGGTAAGCTTGTTCACGATAACTGTCCGAGGCGCCAGTACTTCGATAACAGCAAATTTGCGAAGAACTTCAGTGAGGAAGGTTGTCTCCTGGAGCTCGGGTGCAAGGGCCCAATGGCGCACTGTGACAGCTTCGACAGACAGTGGAACAATGGGACGAACTGGTGCATTAAGGCAGGGGCTCCTTGCATTGCCTGCACAGAGAAGGGATTTCCGGGCTGCGCCGAGCCTTTCTATGAGCGCATGAAGAGTGTGCCGCTTCCCAACATCACCGCCAGCGCTGATGCCATCGGAGGCATCCTCGGAGCGGCGGTCGCTGTGGGAATCGGTGCGCATCTGATCGGGAATATCGCAACCGGAAGAATTGGTAAAAAGGACCATGAAGGGTAGGTGAGCAGGAATGCCGAAGGTTATTGTTGACCCAGTGACCAGAATTGAGGGTCATTTGAAGATAGAGGTCGAGGTGGAGGGCGGCAAAGTCGTCGAAGCCAGGAGCTCGGGGACACTCTTCCGCGGGATCGAGCTGATCCTGCGTGGCCAGGACCCGAGGGATGCCCAGGAGATCGTCCAGCGCATCTGTGGCGTTTGCCCGATCGGACATGCCACTGCTGCTACTTTGGCCCTGGACGATGCCTTTGGGATCAAGCCCCCTCACAACGGCAGGATCATCCGCAACCTGATCCTCGGATCCAATTACATCCAGTCTCACATCCTGCACTTCTATCATCTGGCGGCTCTGGATTATGTCAAGGGGCCTGACAACATCCCTCCGCTGGCACCTCGCTATGAGGGTGATTACCGCCTCCCTGATGCCGTCAACAACGCTGCTGTCAACCATTACCTGCAGGCATTGGAGATGCGCAAGAAGGCCCATGAGATGCTGGCCATCTTCGGCGGGAGGGCTCCTGGTCAGCGGGCGATCGTTCCAGGCGGTGTCACCGAAACGGTGGATGCCGAGAAGATCGTGCACTTCAAGTACCGCTTGGCAGAGCTGATCGATTTCATCGATAACGTCTATGTGCCGGATGTGCTGGCCATTGCTGAAGCCTACAGCGACTGGTTTGAGATCGGAAAGGGCTGCAAGAATCTCCTCGCCTATGGCGCTTTCCCGATAGATGACGACGGGAACCTCTTCTTCAAGCGCGGCGTCTACACCGAGGGAGTCGAAGGGGAACTCGACCCCGGGAAGATCACCGAAGAGGTGAAATACTCCTGGTACAACGACGATACCGGCGGGACAAAGCCCACTGAGAGCGTGATCACCCCAGAGCCGAACAAAGCTGGTGCCTATTCTTGGCTGAAGGCTCCGCGCTATGACGGGAAGGTACACGAGGTCGGGCCTCTGGCAAGGATGTGGATCTCGAAGGATCCCAAGGTGCGGTCGCTGGGCGACAAGGCATTTTCCGTGATGGGTCGTCATGCAGCGAGGGCCTTGGAGTGCCAGAAGCTGGCTCATGCGATGGCTGAGTGGGTGATGCAGCTGGAGCCCGGCAAGCCTACATGTACGCCGCACAGGGTGCCCAACACGGCTGATGGAATGGGCCTGACGGAGGCCGCCCGCGGCGCTCTTGGCCACTGGATCAAGATCGAGGCTGGCCGCATCGCCAAGTACAACGCTGTGGTGCCGACCACCTGGAACGGTGGGCCGCGCGACTCCAAGGGACAGCCAGGCCCAATTGAGCAGGCGCTTGTCGGTACCCCTGTTAAAGACCCAAACAACCCGATCGAGATCGTGCGCGTCGTGCGCTCCTTTGACCCGTGCATTGCCTGTGCTGTGCACATCATCACCCCGGGCCGGGACGTGCGCAGTTTCCGGGTCTACTAGGGGGGAGAGCCATGAGCAAAATGGTATATCGCCACACGCTGGCCGTCAGGTTCTTTCACTGGTGGAACGCCATCTCCATCATCATGCTCATCCTGACAGGGTTTTACATCCACACGCCGTACGGATTCCCGATCTTCCCCTCGATGGATGTAGCCCGGAAGATCCACTTCATCTTCATGTATGCCGTGATCGCCGGACTCGTCGGGCGCCTCTATTACGCCTTTATCAGCGGCGACTATAAGAACTTCAAGCCGCGCCTTCAGGATCTGCCGAACATGATCAAGCTGATGAAATACTACCTCTTCCTGACCGATGAACTGCCGGACTGGGGAGAGAAGTACAATCCTGGGCAGAAGATGATGTACGCAGGGTTTGTTCCCCTGCTGATCATTCAGATCATCACAGGCTTCATCCTCTACTTCCCCACTGCGCTGAACCACTGGGCTTACGCAGTGGGAGGGATGCACATCGTACGCATCATCCACTATGTTGTCGCTTGGATCTTTGTCTACTGCGTTGCAGCGCATATCTACCTGGACTTCAGCGAGGGGATTGAGAACATAGTCGGGATGATCACTGGGTACAGGCCTGCAGACTTCCACGAAAGGCATGCCAAGAAGGGCAAGAAGGGCCGTTCGGTTGCTGCAGAAGAGAAGAGCAAAGCGGTGTAGTTTAGCGATGGTTGGCGAGGGCCGTAATCCATTAAGGGTTACGGCCCTCAATGGGTTTATGCTCTGAAAAGCTAAAGAAAGAGGTGTTTGTTTGGGTAAAAAGGTTGTTGTTGGGATCGGCAACCTCCTTTTGAAGGATGAAGGCGTCGGCGTCCATGTCGTCAGGGCTTTGGAAAGGCGTTCGTTGCCGTGCGATGTGGAGCTCGTCGATGGCGGTACTGCTGGGCCGGACCTGCTCCCCTACATGAGCGGCGCAGAGAAGATCATCGTAGTGGACGCCCTGAAAGGGGGAGGGGAGCCTGGCTCTGTCTACTGCTTGACTCCTGATGATTGTGAGCCAAAAGCTGAAGGAAACCCTCTCTCCCTTCACGACCTGGGCATTCTGGTTGCTCTCAGGGATCTGGAGCTCCTGGAGGGAAGAAGGCCTCATGTGGTGATCATCGGCGTTGAGCCTAAGGAGCTCGATTGGGGTATAGAGCTCACGCCTGAGGTGGCGGCAAGCATCCCTAAAGTGATTGAATTGGTTGAGAAAGAGCTCAAATGATTTTTTGCTCGGATTGACAATCAGGGTATGCGATGGTAAAAGTGGTAATGAACGCAGAGGCCGTTTATCCGGAGAGAGGGACGCCATGTTGAGGAAACTCCAGATGCGAAAGAGAAAAGCAAAGACACTGCGGATCAGAGTAGCAGTGTCTTTGCTTCTTTGTTTCCTTCTCTGCTTCAACCTCTTCATCTCCTTGCCAGCGGAGGCTTACAGCCTGTTGGGTGAGGAGATACTCACAGAACCGGTGGCTGCAGGGGTCAACTTGCAGCGCTTCCTTCACCAGACCCCTGAAGGGCCTCTGAAGATCTATGTGCTCCGGATCGATCTGACCAACCCCTACGTAAGGGTGGATGCCCTTATAGGCTCTGACGACAGGAGCTTCGACAGCGCCAGCACCGTGCTCGATAAGGCGCGGCGGGCGGGAGCTGTTGCAGCCATCAACGGCGACTTTTTCATCACCAAAGAAGGCAAACACCCGCTGGGGTTCAACGTCAAAGGTGGCCGGCTGGTCACGAGCCCCATGTTCAGAGACGATTTCTATACCTTTGTTTTGACGAAGAGCCTCGTACCCTCTGTCGGTCTCTTTCAGTTTCAAGGGACTGTGTCGGTGATCCCGCCTGGTTCGGATAAACCTCTCAGCTACCCTCTTTCAGGCATAAACAAGCCGCCGTACTCGATGGTCAAAAACGGCGCTGTCTGCGATTCAGATGCTGATGCCCTGCAGCTCTACAACGCATACTGGGGTTCTACCAGCAGGGGAGCGCAGCCCGGCTGGAGCGGCTGGACAGAGGTTGTGGTGAAGGACGGTGTTGTTCAGGAGATACGGATCGATCAGCCCCCTGTGGCCATTCCTCCTGATGGGTATGTTCTCTCTGGCCAGGGCGCTGCAGCTCAGTTTTTGCAGCAGTGGTGTGTTCCTGGCGCAAGGGTATATGTGGAATACAAGGTCACGCCAGATGTCGGCGAGATCCAAACAGCTGTTGGAGGCAAGGACCTCCTCGTGGCGAACGGCAAGCCGACAGGCGTCTACAGCAAGGAGTTGGAAGGGAAATTTGCCCGTTCTGCCGTGGGCTTCACGCGAGACGGAAAGACCCTATATCTCGTTGCTGTTGAGAAGAGCAGTGAGAGCCGCGGCATGTACCTGGGAGAGCTCGCTGAGTTTCTGGCAAATCGCTTGGGCGTCTGGTGCGCCTTGAACCTCGACGGCGGCGGCTCTACGAGCATAGCGGCGAGGCCTCTGGGGGAGGAACAGGCCGTTCTTTTGAACACCCCGTCGCAGGAGAGCCAGCGACCGGTGCCTGTCGCTTTGGGAGTTTTTTCGACTGCGCCTAAGGGGAGCCTGTCTGGGTTGGTGATAAGAGGCCCGCAGGAGCTGCTAGCGGGGTTGTCTGGGAGCTACACGGTGCGCGCCTATGACCAGTATTACAACCCTGTGCCTGTAGATCCTGCGAAGGTGGTCTGGTCGGTGAAGAATGTCAGAGGGACGGTCGAGAACGGCATCTTCCGCCCCCAAGAAGGTGGTACAGCTGTTCTAGTGGCTTCCTACCAGGGTGTCAAAAAGGAATTCCCTGTCCGTGTGATCGGAGCATCTGACCTGGCTGCGTTGGAAGTAACACCTGGGGAGATCAGGCTCGATCCTGGCGCTGAGATCGCTCTGATAGTAGAGGCGCGCGGGAAGGATGGCAGGGTCTGGCAGCTGCCGGCGGATGCGGTGCAGTGGGAAGCGACAGGGGGCGTAGGAACTGTTGCAAACGGTGTTTTTAGAGCGACGACAAGCGATGCAGCAGGCAGCCTGAAAGCGAGATTTCTCAGCCTTACAGCGGAAGTGCCGGTGACGGTCGGGGTTCCGCTGCCTCCGGATGTGAGGAATCACTGGTCCTCGGTTCCTGTTAGGGAACTGATGAGGCTTGGGGTTTTGAAGGGTTATCCCGACGGAAGCTACCGCCCTGACCAGCCGGTGACTAGGGCGGAGATCGTGACGATTTTGGCAAAAGCCTTCGGATGGGATGCGGCAGGGGATGTGAGGCTGCCCTTTAAGGATAGGATACCTGATTGGGCACTTCCCGGTCTTAAAGCTGCCTGGAGCCGCGGCGTCATCAAAGGTTATGAAGACGGGACCTTTCGCCCTGATAAGCCTGTTACCAGATCGGAGCTCACTGTGATGATGAGCCTTGCGCTGGGGCTGTCTTGCCCTTCCGCTCAACAGCAGGTCGCTTTTAAGGATGGAGCCATCATACCTGTGTGGGCGAGGGATGCGGTGGAGCGGCTTGCAGCGGCAGGGATCGTGAAGGGGAGCGATGGCTACTTCCGCCCCTTGGCCACAGCCACCAGGGCGGAGGTTGCGGCTCTTGTCTACCAGGCGCTGACCTTTTCGAAGTAGCTTTTCTCCTTGGCCTCGTTCTTTTGTTTGCGGAGGTCGCAGCTGTGGAGAAGAGGAAGCGGGTTGCCATTCTGTCTGTGCGCTTCGGCAACGGTCACTGGCAGGCGGCCTTGGCCCTGAAGAGGGCGATCGAAGATGTCTATCCAGGAGTCCAGGTGGACGTGATCAACTACCTGGTCTTCGCCGGGTTTTTGTTCGACTGGCTGACAAGGGTGGCCTATCACGACCTGATGATCCAT